>CAMVIO010000202.1 GCA_947167555.1 uncultured Selenomonadales bacterium | reverse complement strand
TGCGTCGGTGGCTTTTGCTTTTTGCGCTCGGCTTGATCGCGGCAGGCGTCTGGCGCGGCGAAGAGCGGGCGGTGCTGGCGAAAGCGGCGCGGATCTGCATGGAGTGCGTCGGGCTTGGGTAAGCGGATTTTCGTGCAGGCGGTGGCGACGGCGCTGGCGAACGGGAATCTTCCCGGCTGGCTGACGGGAAGGCTGTATCGCGGCCCGCTGAAAACGGTTTGCGTTCCGGGGCTGAACTGCTATTCCTGCCCGGGCGCGCTCGGCGCGTGCCCCGTCGGTTCGTGGCAGAGCGCGATGAGCGGCGTTTATCCGAAATTCCCGCTTTATGTGCTGGGACTGCTGCTCTTGTTCGCGTTGGCTTTTGGCCGGATGATCTGCGGCTGGCTCTGCCCGTTCGGATTGGTGCAGGATTTATTGCACCGCGTTCCCGTGCCGAAGCTCGGCAAACGATCGTGGATGCGTCCGCTGACGCGCTTCCGTTGGGTCATGCTGATTCTCGCCGGGGCGGGCGCGTATCTCGCTTTTCTTGTCACCGGCACGGGAAAGCCGCTGTTCTGCGCTTACGTCTGTCCGGCGGGCATGCTCGAAGGCGCGCTTCCGCTGATGGCGCTTCGCCCGGAATTGTTCAAAGCGGCGGGCTGGTTGACCGCTTGGAAGGGTGCGATTCTGGCCGCGTGCCTGATTGCGATGACGGCGGTTTACCGCCCGTTTTGCCGGTTCGTTTGCCCTTTGGGTCTTTGGTATGGTTTTTGGAACCGGCTGGCGCTGTTCGGCGTGGCGGTGGACCAAGCGGCTTGCGTGCATTGCGGGCGCTGCGCGGCGGTCTGCCCGATGGACGCGGAAATCGCGGGCGACGCCCATTGCATTTCCTGCGGCCGGTGCGTGGGCGAGTGCCCAACGGCAGCCATCTCGTTCCGGCGGTTCGGGACAATCGAAACAAATGAAAAAGTTGGGAACAATGAAGGAGGAAATGGACGATGAAAAAATTTGCGGTTCTGTTTTTTGCGGTTTTGACGATGGGGTTTGCAATCTTGGCAACCGCTCCGACGGTTTCGGCAAAATCCGCGCCCGATGAAGCGCTGGTGGGGCTGAACACGGGGGATGCGACGATTTACGGGTTGGCGGGGGAAAAGCCGCTGTTCCTGAATTTCTGGGCGACATGGTGCCCTCCCTGTGTTGGCGAAATGCCCGCCATCGAGGCGATGTACCAAAAATACGGCGACCGTATCCATTTCGCTGCGGTCTCGGTGGACGAATCCGCGGCGGACGCGAAAGCGATGCTCGCCGAGCGCGGCATGACTGTCCCCGCGTACACAGGCGACCTGAACAAGCTGTCCATGGATTATTCGCTTGACGCCATTCCCCGTTCCGTATTGGTCGGCGCCGACGGCTCGATCCTCGCGGAGCACCTCGGGGCCATGTCCGAGGCGGAACTGGAAGCGTTCTTGTCGAAGGCTCTGTAATCGTTGCCTGTTATTATTGCAACAAAAATCCCCGCGCGTCAGCGCGGGGATTTTTGTTGGATTTAAAATTCTTTTTGTTCAGCTGATGCTCTTCGCGAAGGCTTCCAGTTCCTTGATCGCTTTCGTGACTTCGGCGAGGTTCGCCGTGATCTCTTCCGTCGAAGCCGCCTGCTCCTGGCTGATGGCCCCCGTGGACTCGATGGCCTTGGAAATATCGTTGACGGCCTCGTTCATATCGTTCAGCGTCTGCTGGATTTTCTCCGTCGCTTCGCGGGACTGCTCGGCCAGCTTGCGGACTTCCTCCGCGACGACGGCGAAGCCGCGCCCCTGCTCTCCGGCGCGGGCCGCCTCGATGGCGGCGTTCAGGCCGAGAAGGTTCGTCTGGCCGGCGATGCCGTTGATGAAATCAATGACTTTCACCGTGTCGGTATTTTTTTCCTTCAGCGTGTTTGCCGAGGCGATGGACTGCTGCCCCGCGTCCGCCAGCTCGGTGGCGCTCCGGGCCACCTGCTCCACGGAGTCGTAGACCGTCTGCGTCCGTTTCGTGATCGCGTCGATGATGCTGATTAGTTCCGTGCTGTTCTCGATGTTCAGGATGGTGGAGAACATGCCGATGACCGCGCCCTTGTCGTCCTGCAGCGGCACGTTGATGACTTTGACCGTGAGACCGTATTTTGATTTGTCCACCACGTATTCCTCGCGGCGGTTCTCCTTCATGCAGTGCGCCATGCGCTGGGTGATGGGCTCACCGACCTTTTCGTGGATATCGACGTGCTCGCCGGGGAGATAAGCGAGAACCTTCTCCCGGTCCGTCAGCCGGATAGCCATATCATCCCTCGTGACGGGATTGAAATAAGGCATGATTGCCTTGAAAGAGTTGAAAAGTTCTTCCGCAGTCATAAAAAATTGCCCCCTCTTGCATTGCAGCAAATATTTTGTGAAACATTTTGTGATTCCTTATATTCTACATAAAAACCAAATTCCCTGCAAGGGAGAAAACAAAATAATGCCAACGATGAATGGACGCGGAAAAGGTTCATTTTGCTCATAAATGCAATGGGATCATTTCGCAGTTCCGTATCGGCGGCAAATCCGGGAACGAGCGCATTTTCTCCTCCACGCTCATATCGGGGGCGCGCAGGGTGAGCTGCACACATTTGATGAACTGCTCGTGGGAAAAGAGGATGATATGCTGCTCCCAACGGCTTTGCAGATGCTTGATGGCAAGCTCCGCGCGAGCTATGACGTCGCGGAAGGTTTCGGCGTCGCCGCCGTCGAGGTAATCCGGGTCGAGTCTTGACCAATACGATTTGACACGCGGGCGGCGGTCTTCCGCTGTGGTTCCCACGCAGGTTGCCGGGGAGAGATAGGTGAATTCATGGATTTCCGGCCAGATTTCCATCTTGATGTTTGGATAGCGCGCCGAAGTGGGCGCCGCCGTTTCCCATGCGCGGCGGAAAGGGGAGGAGACAATCAGGTCGGGAGTGAAGGGGATTTTTTGGGCGAGAGACTTTGCCTGTTCGTATCCCAGCGACGAAAGCGGGAACGAAGAACGATTTTCCGTCGGCATTCCCGCGTTCCCGACGCTTTGCGCGTGACGGATCCAAAGAATTTCTTTCATGTTGTACCACCAAGTTTCCTTTTATAATGCCCTTACCGCACTCCAGATCGTGTGCAGGCACATGCCGACGAGGACGACATAGAGAATTTGGCGAAACGCCTGGGCGGGGACGCGGCCTGCCGCCACGTAGCCCGCCGTGACGCCAAGCACCAGACCCGGCAGGATATACGGCGCTTCATGCAGCGCTGCGGAGAAGTCTACGCCGCCGAGCCAGAACGCGGTCAGCGCGAGGATATTGCTGGCGGCGAAAAATGTGCAGGCCGTCGCCCGGATTTCCGTCGGCGTCAGTTTCGCGTGAGAAAGATAGAGAATCAGCGGCGGGCCGCTCATGCCCGTGGTAGTGGCTGACGTTCCGGCAATCATCCCCGTGATGAAGCTGTTTCGCGGACGGATTTCCGCGTGGACATGGAACGCCTGCATCAGCGTTAGCGAGAGCAAGATCACGACGCTGACGACGAGCTTCAGCCAGACGCCGGGAATGACCTGATAAATCCGAAGTCCGATGGGCTGCCCCGCCAGCGCCCCCAGTGTCAGCCAGCCGACGAGAGGAAAGGGCGTGGAACGGCGAAGCAGGATGCTCTGCGCCACATTGCCGCAGCAGGCGACCAATGCGACGACGAGGATCACGAGCTTCGGGTCATAGAAATACATCAAAAGCGGCGCGGCGATCATAACGAGACCGAAGCCCGTGGCGGACTGGAGAAACGCGGCGGCAAAGACGCAGGCCGCAGGCGCGAGATGCGACGTGAAAGCGGCGAGGGAGAAATCAGGCATTGTTTCGGCCCATCCCGATATATTCGCTTTCGATGGCGAAGCCGTGGTGCAGCGGGCCGCTGCCGCCGCCCATATCGAGGCCCGCGGCGAGCGCGCCTGTCACGTAGGCTTTCGCGCGTTCCACTGCTTTTGGGAGCGTCATGCCTTTCGCGAGGTTTGAGGCGATGGCGGTGGAAAGCGTGCATCCGGTACCGTGGGTGTTGTTCGTTGCGACGCGTTCGCCGGGAAATACCTTGGCGCCTTCCCGCGTGACGAGAACGTCGTCCACTCGCGAATGCCCGATGGCATGACCGCCCTTCGCCAGCACCGGGGCGCCAAATTGTTTGAGAACGCGTTTTGCCGCTTTAACGCGTGCGTCCAGTGTGTCGTAGTCTTCAATGCTTGTCGGCGAGCCTCCTGTGAGCTGATCCAGAACAAAAAGTTCCGGCAGGTTCGGCGTGATGACTTCCGCCAGTGGGAACAGCTTT
>CAMVIO010000201.1 GCA_947167555.1 uncultured Selenomonadales bacterium | reverse complement strand
GCTGTGAACTGCGGCAGCCTTTCGTTGGAAAAACTCGAAGCGCTGTCCTGCGTCTGCTCGGTGGGCCTCGACATGATCGCGATCGCGGGAGACACCCCGGCGTCGACAATCTCGGGCATTATCGCGGATGAGGCGGCTATCGGCATGATCAACAACAAGACGACGGCGGTGCGCGTGATTCCCGTGCCGGGCGCGAAGGTCGGCGACTCGGTGGAATACGGCGGCCTGCTCGGCTCCTGCCCGATCATGCCCGTAAAGAGCGAATTCAGCTCGGAAGCGTTCATCGCGCGAGGCGGAAGGATTCCAGCCCCGATTCGGAGTTTGACGAACTGAAAAACGACAAAAAGACTCCCTGTATACCAAACGTGGCGTACAGGGAGCCTTTTTTTGTCGTTTTTTTAATCGGCTGCCGTTTCCGGCACGGGCTGCCATGCCGTTCTGCGGCTGCGCCAGAGAACCAGTGCGATGAGGAAATTTACGAAGAAGAGTCCGGCGAAAAGATAGAGCGTCACTGCGTAGCCGTAGCCCTGATCGTGGAACAGGGACACAAGCGTCGGCCCCGCGATACCGGCAAGGCCCCAGGCGGTTAAGACGCGTCCGTGAATGGCGCTGAGGCAGCGAACACCGAAGATGTCGCTGAGGTAGGCGGGCATGCAGGAAAATCCGCCGCCGTAGCAGCTGATGATCAGCAGCGTCAAAACTTGGAACAGCCCCGGCGTTTTCGCGTCCGCCAACGCGACGAAGGCGCCGATCTCGATCAGGAAGAAGAGTGCGTAAGTCGCGCCCCGGCCGATGTAGTCCGAGACGGTGGACCAGGCGATGCGCCCAAGCCCGTTGATAAGGCCGATGACGCCGACGAGGCTGGCGGCTTCTCCCGCCGTCATGCCGCAGGTTTCCTGCGCCATCGGCGAGGCCACGGCCAGCAGGCTGATGCCGCAGGTGATGTTGATGAAGAAGATCCACCAGAGGGCGGCGAACTGCCATGTATGAACCGCTTCTTCTGTAGACATGCCTTCGACGGCGGGAACGGCGCCCGCATGTTTTTCGGAAGGCACGGGCGTGGCTTTCGCCGGGGGCTTCAGATAGAGCGCAGAGGCGCCCATGACGACCATATAGACGACGCCGGGAATCACAAAAGCGGAGATCAGCCCGTAAGCCGACGCCAGATATTGCATGACAGGGCCGGCAATCAGCGCGGCGAACCCGAAGCCCATGATAGCCATGCCGGTGGCAAATCCCCGATTCTTGGGGAAATATTTGACCAGCGTGGAAACCGGCGTGATATAGCCGACGCCGAGACCTATGCCGCCGATGACGCCATAGAACAGATAGAGCAGCGCAAGACTTTGCTGCGAGATCGCGAAGGCGGTGCCCAGCATGCCGACGCCGAAGAACAGCATCGAGATCAGGCCGCTTTTTTTCGGTCCGCTGCGCTCGACGAAATTGCCGAGAAATCCGGCGGACGTCCCGAGGAAAAGGATGGCGACGGAAAACGCCCATGTGACGTCCCGCAGCGAAGCGCCGACAGCCTCCATGATCGGGCGGGTCAGTACGCTCCAGGCGTAGACGCTGCCAATAGAGATATGAATCCCGACGGCGGACAACGCGATCAACCAACGATTTCTCATGACGAACCCCTCCTGTGGTAAAATACGAGAGGCTTCGCCGGAAAACAAAAAACGCCCGGGCAAATCCTCTCTGCCCAGACGGTCGGCTCATCGGAGGAAACGCTGAACAAGTCCCTCCGCACCTCTGCCGGGTCTTTTTCCGCCTGTCGTCGTCAATGCCCTCTCGACGTAGTGCTACTACGTCTTCGAGGACCTTTCCTAGACAGTCGAAAAAATCCCTCGACAGATGCACGAATTGACTTATTCATCGTTTCCTCAGTTCTGCGTGACACGTGGTCAATTCCACTAATCCGTCAGCCGCGCAAAACCTATTCATTTTTTACGGCTCGATTATAACCGTCGGAATGGACATTTGTCAAGCGGGATTTTTATCGTATTTTGCAGGGAATTTTCCATCTTTTGAAACAAAGGCCGCCACAACTGCCAAAACGGTTGCGGCGGCCTTGGGATTTAACGATAAGTTACTGTCTCGGACAGCGGCTTGCGGTTGTCAATCTACTGTGCTTTGTCTTCAAAATTGACAAACACGCGGTTTCGTTTTATCATTTCATTATATGTCATCAATTATGACCGCCGTTTTTCGGCGGGGATTTTGAAAGAGAAGGGGCTTTGTAAGTTATGAGCAAGGGACGTATTTTCAGCGCGATGCAGCCGTCGGGGAAGTTTCACCTCGGCAATTATATGGGCGCTTTGGAGAACTGGGTGAAGCTGCAGGACGAGTATGACTGCATTTTCGCGATTGCCGATCTGCACGCGCTGACCAGCGCGTATGCGGACACGAGCAAGCTGCCGGGATTCATCCATGACATGATGCTCGATTGGCTGTCGGCGGGGCTCGACCCGGAGAAGAATATCATTTTCGTGCAGTCGCAGGTCAAGCAGCACGCGGAGCTTCACCTGCTGCTTTCGATGATGACGCCGCTGTCGTGGCTGGAGCGCGTGCCGACCTACAAGGACAAATTGCAGAATCTCGGCGACCAGGGCAAGGATATCAATACTTACGGTTTCCTCGGCTATCCGGAGCTGATGACGGCGGATATCGTGCTTTACAAAGCGGGCTGGGTGCCGGTGGGCGAGGACCAGAATCCGCATCTGGAGCTGGCGCGGGAAATCGTGCGCCGGTTCAACCTGATGTACGGCAAGGAAGTCTTCGTCGAGCCGCAGGGACTGATGAGCCGTGCGGCGGTATTGCCGGGCATCGACGGACGCAAGATGTCGAAGTCCTACGGCAACACGATCCCGTTCGCGGCGAGCCCCGACGAGCTTCGGGAGCGCGTGCGCATGATCGTGACCGACCCGGCGCGGATCAAGAAGACGGACAAAGGCCATCCCGAGGTCTGCGTGGCGTTCAAGTTCCAGAAGCTGTTCAACGCCGACGAGGTAGAGCAGATCGAGAAGGACTGCCGCGAGGGCTGCATCGGCTGCGTGGCCTGCAAGAAGCGTCTGGCGGAAAAGATGGTGGACGCGATGGCCGATATGCACGTCCGCCGTCAGGAATATCAGGACAAGCCGGAAAAGATTCGCGAGATTCTCGACGAGGGCGCGAAAAAAGCCCGCGTAATCGCGGAAAAGACGATGGAAGAGGTGCGCGAGGTCATGCACCTTGCCTGAATCGGCGGACGGCAAGTATCAGGTTCGGCTCGAAGCGTTCGAGGGGCCGATGGAGCTTCTGCTCCATTTGATACAGGTCAATAAAATCGATATTTACGATATCCCGATTGCGGCGCTGACCGAGCAGTATATGGCGTATCTGGCGGAGATGCGCCGCTTCGATATCGAAGTGGCCAGCGAATTCCTCGTGATGGCGGCGACGCTGCTTTTGATCAAGTCGCGCATGCTCTTGCCGAAAACGCCGAAGGAAACGGAAGAGGACGAGGAAATCGATCCCCGAGAGGAACTGGTGCGGCGCATCGTCGAGTACCAGCGGTACAAAAAGGTCAGCCTGGAGATGGCGGAGCGCGCCGAGGAAGAAAGCCGCTTTGTCGGGCGCGCGCCGGCGGAGCTTCCGGTGCGCCTTGCGCCGCCGCAGGGGCTTTCGGTCAACGATCTCTGGGAAGCGTTTCGCAGGGTGCTGGAGGTCAAGCGCGAACTGACGATTCCCGAGGCAATCGTGGCGCATGAGGAGTACCGTGTCGAGGATCAGATGCAGATGATTGTCGAGCGGCTTTTGGCGTCGGAGGACGGCGCGACGTCTTTTGAGGATTTGTTTTTGACGGGGACGCGGGACGAACTGGTGGCGACGTTCCTGGCGCTGCTTGAATTGATCCGGCGCAGGATCATCGTCGTGCGGCAGCCGATGCTTTTCGGCCCGATTCGGGTGGAACTGCGCGAAAAGGAAGCGGCAACAAAATTGTTTAGCGCTTCCGAAAAAGAGGGTTGAGGTATTGGCGGATTTGAGGGGAGCATTGGAAGCGGTGCTGTTCGCGGGCGGAGACCCGTTGACAGAAGCGCAGCTTCTGGAAATATTGGAGACGGACGCGGAGACGCTTCGGGGGCTGCTCGCGTCGCTGGAAGAAGAACTTTCGGCGCGGGGCAGCGGCCTGATGCTGAAGGAAACTGCCGGAGGCTGGCAGATGGTCACGCGCCCGGAGCTTTTCAAGTATGTGGAACGCCTTTCGCAGGAGATCAACCGGAAACTTTCGCGGGCGGCGATGGAAACGCTGTCGATTATCGCGTTCAAGCAGCCGGTGACGAAGCTGGAAATCGAGCAGATTCGAGGCGTCCAGCACGCGGAGCGCGTATTG
>CAMVIO010000200.1 GCA_947167555.1 uncultured Selenomonadales bacterium | reverse complement strand
ATCTCGCCCGAGACGTTCCCGTAAGCGATTTCCATGTTCTTCGTCGTCACCGACATCTTGAGGCTGCCGAACGGCGTCCGGTACTCACTGGTGCTCTCCATCCCGTTCATGAAATATTGGTCCTGAGCGATCGCGCCGTTCCGCGTCAAGCGCAGGCGGTCAGGCTCGATCCGCAAGATGGTCGAGATTGTTTCGTCCGCCATCTGGTCGTCATAAAGCACATAGTGCATCCCGTTTTTTTCGTAATGGCGTCCCTCGGCCACCACCTCGATGGCGTTCGTCTCGCCGTCCGCGCCCGTCTGCTCGCCGCGCACCTTCACGATAACCTTTTCCATCCGTTCACCCCTGCAAAATAACATACTATGATATTATATCCCACAGCGCCTATTCCGTCTACGGAAAAAATAAAAAACCTCCGGGAATAAAAAGTCCCAGAGGTTTTGCCTGCATGAAAAATGCTCTACTTGATGATATTCACAATATTGTCTTCCGATGACAGCACCCTCGGCGGAACCGCAGCGCGCTTGTGGCCGAAGGCGCCGATGCAGAGCGGCGTATACCCTTGGGGAATGCTGAGCTGGGCAAGGAGCTTTTCCCCGTCCTCCGAATGGAACATATCCGCCGCCGTGGAGAGCCAGCACGAGCCGAGTCCCGCTTTTTCCGCGACGAGCATCATGCTCCCGAAAACCATGTGCGCCGCGTCCTCAACATACGATTCGTTCTTGCTCGCCGAGATGATCAACACCGTGGGAAGGTCGGCGACCATCTGCGCCGAAGCGCGGGCGGCGTCGCCTCTTTTTTCCTCGACGAGCCGCTCGTACAGCACATGGAACCTGCGAAGCAGGTCCCTGTTTTGCAGGACCGTGAAATGCCATTCCTGATTGCTCGGCGCGTTGGACAAAATTTTCCCTTCCTCGAGGATTTCTATCATCGCTTCGTCGAGGATAGGACGCGAGTCGAACTGCGTCGTACTTCTGCGCATCAGCACGTTTCGCAGGATATTGTTCATTTTCTCCACTCCTTATGGATAAATCGCCCATACATGCTTCGTTGTCCCTTTACCTGTTGTCCACCCGATCCATGCCCGCCATATCATGCAAACGGAAGCGTTCCTCCGCCAGACGCTCGTATTTCGTTCCGGGCCTGCCATAATTCGCGTACGGATCGATGGAAATGCCGCCGCGCGGCAGGAATTTCCCCCAGACCTCGATATAGCGCGGATTCATCAGCTTGATCAAATCCTTCATGACCGTGTTGACCACGTCCTCATGGAAGTCCCCGTGGTTGCGGAAACTGAAAAGATACAGCTTCAGCGACTTCGACTCCACCATGCGGACGTCCGGCACATAGGAAATATAAAGCGTCGCGAAATCCGGCTGGCCGGTGATCGGGCAAAGGCTCGTAAACTCCGGGCAATTGAATTTCACCCAATAATCGTTTTCCTTGTGGCGGTTCTCAAAAGTCTCCAGGACCTCCGGCGCGTACGCGGACGGATAGCCGACCTTCTTTTCCCCGAGAAGCGACAGCCCCTCCGCTTCCTTAGCCCGCGTCATGCGCGACCTCCTTTTGCGGCTCCTTCAAATACGTATCATAAAAATCCTGCTCCGACACAGGCCGCCCGAACAAGTAACCTTGAATATAGTCCGCGCCGCAGCGGTTCGTGACAATCTCGTAGACCTCGTTTTCCTCGACGCCCTCGATGCAGGTGCGGATACCGACGCTGCGGCAGAGGGTAACGGTATATTCGACAAGCCGTGTGTCAAAATCATTGTCGAGAATATTCTTGACGAACTCCCGATCCACCTTCACGATATCGCAGGACAGGTTTTTCAGGTACGCCAGCGACGAATAGCCGGTACCGAAATCGTCCATCGCGATCTGCACGCCTTGATCCCGGAACTCGTTGAATTGGCGATTGATAAAGTTCCAATCGGAGACGATGGTGCTTTCCGTCAGCTCCAGCGTGACACACTGCGGCGGGACGCCGATCCGCTTGATGGCCTCCCGCACGAACGGGAAGAATTCCATATCTTTGATCTGCACCGAGGAAACATTGACGCTCATCTTGAAATCCGGCACAATTTCGCGCCATTTCTTGCAGGTTCTCAGCGCCTCCTCGACAATCCACCGGCCCACCGGCAGGATCATCTTTGTCTCTTCGAGAATCGGCACGAATTCCATCGGCGATACCATCTTCCCGTCCGGCTTCGTCCAACGGAGCAAAGCCTCCGCGCCGATCAGCCGTTTCGTCCGCGCCTCGATCTGCGGCTGGTAAAAGAGCTGGAACCCTTCGCAGTCATTCTCCACGCTGGCTTTCAAAAGGTCCCGCATCGCCATGGAACGGACGTAACGGCTGTACTCCTCGTGGGTCAGGATCACGTTCTGGTTCTTGCCGCCGCGCTTCGCCAGCACAAGAGCCGCTTCCGCGTGCTTGAACAGCTTGTAGTATTCCTTGCCGTCCTCCGGATAGGCGACGGTGCCCGCCGACATCGTGCAAAAATACGGCTTGCCGTCAATGAACTGCTGGCGCGACATACAGGCTTGGATGGCTCCGAAAACCTGCGTGACTTGCGCCGTCCTCGCGCCGGGCAAGATCATCCCGAACTCGTCGCTGTCCAACTTGTAAAGCATCGCGCCGTCAGGCAGGATATTCAGAAGCTGCTTCGCCGTCATGCGAAGCACCGCGTCGCCGAAGGAGCGATTGTTCGCCTCGTTGATGGCGCGGAAATTGTCAAGGCCGAGCAGCATGATGCGCCCGCCGACGCCGTTGTGCGCCTGTGCCTTCAATACGCGGTTCACCGCCATCTCGAACTGCCACTTGTTCAGGAGGCCCGTAACCCCGTCCGCTTGGTTCAGCCGATCCAAAGGATTCAGGATGCCCCCGAAAAAATGCGGCTGGCCATCCGAATCCCGCAAAAGCTTGCCGGTGACGCGCATCCACACATATTCGCCGTATTTGTCCTTGGAACGGTATTCGACGTTGAAATGATCCCTCGAACCGCCCCGGATGTCGTCGTCGATTTGCTTCACCCGAGGCAAATCTCTCGGATGGACAAGGGGCAGCCATGCGTCGGCAAGGCTCCCTATGACGGTGTCCCCGAGGTCGAAATCATCCGCCATCCTTTGGGAAAGCAATGTGACTCCCGCCGTGAAGTCGATAACGAAATAATACGCCTCGCTGGATTCCTGCAAAACATCAAAATAAAACCGAATCTTTTCCAATAGAGGCGACAGTTTTTTCTTTTTTTCCTTCATATCGCAGCCTCCCATGAAGCTCCATACAAAAACAATCCTTTGGAATGAATTATAACATAAATGCCATTCATTTTCACTTTCCCGAATAAAAAAAGAAGGGGCAATCCCTTCTTTTTTATTTCTATGACTATCGTCCTCCCCGTCGCAGCACGCGGCACTGATCGAACTCTTGAACCAACGTCCATTCCTCCGGGCGGAAATCTTTCTTGAACCCGTCGCCCCGTTTCTTGCTGACGATCATATACACGGTACGGTTTGCGGGGATCTCCTCAAGGGCCCAGTACGGCCAGACATTTTTGCTGTTCCACGACTTCCCGTCGGGACGGTTTGCTTCGATGGATTTTTTGTGATCCACCTTGTAAATGTCCAGATTGCTGTAATACGGATGGGAAACCTTGTAATCGCCGTAACTCAGCACGAGATCGCCGTCCCGCACGTTCTCGGCCAAGGTCGCCGCGACTTCCTTGCCCGAGTAGTTCTTCGCCGTGATATTTGGAACCAGCACGAGCAATGTGGCAATGAGCAGGAACGCGATCTCCCCGAAGAACATCCGGCGCAGCAGCGTCGTCCTGTCTTTCAGGAATTTCGCCGCGAGGATAGAGATCGGAAGCAGCGACGGCATCGTGTAGGTCGTGTATTTCGTCGCCATCATCTGATAGAAGATATTGATGGTCAGCGCCCAAACCAAAAGGAACTGCTCGTCCATGTCCAAACGCGGCAAGCGGCGCTCACGGATGATTCCGTAAATCTTAGGCGGCAGCGTCACGAAGCCCCACGGGAAGAAGATCAGGAAAAACAGGACCGAGTAATACCACCAGACATCCCACATCGGATGCTCGGAAACGGTGGCACGCAGGTAGTTGTGCACGCCGAGGAAGGTGTTGATGAAATCCGCGCCGTGCAGCAGGTACATCGGCACATACCAAAGCGCGACCACCGCGAAGAATATCACGAACCCCAGCGGCTTCATGCGCGGAATTTCAGCGAAGTCCCGGCGCAGCACGATGAAGATCGTCACGATCAGGCCGGGAAGCAGGATGCCGATCGGCCCTTTCGTCAGCACCGCAAGACCGGCGAAAAGATAACAGAGGTAATATAGGTTCTTGTTGTTTCCTTTATA
>CAMVIO010000199.1 GCA_947167555.1 uncultured Selenomonadales bacterium | reverse complement strand
AGCCCGCCGTGGAAGAACGGCTCGTTGAACACATCGAAAATCTGGGAGAACGGATCCTCTCTCCTTGCCAAATCTTTCCTCGCGCTAAACGGTACCAGTCCAAACATAGTAATCAATCTCCTTTCCTTTATCCGACCCGCCTTTTGGGGGTTGCCTGTCTTTTTCCGGGGTTCCTTGGGAGGTTTTCTTTGAACTTCCTTTGAACCTCTTTTCGATTATTATTATACATCAAAAAGTCAAAAAGTCAATACATCAAAACGACAAATTTTAATTTTTTTTATGATCGTGAAAAACCTTGCAAATACAAGCGTCCCCGGAGATTTCCCCCGGGGACGCTTGTCGATTTCCAAAAATTATTTTTTGACTTTTCCTGCCGCTTTCGCCAAAAACGGCTCGCTTTCCACCGCGAAGCGCGCGTGGGTGCCGCGGCCGATTTCGCCCGCTTCGTCGCAGGCGCGGACGTTGAAGACGATCTTTCGCCCTTCCACCGCCGTGACCTCCGCTTCCGCGCGGAACGTCATGCCCAGCGGCGTCGCCGAGGTGTGTTCGATGTTCAGAGAAATACCGACGCTGGTCCAGCCCTCGGGCAGGAATTCCTCCAGCGCGTTGGCCGCCGCCTGCTCCATCAGCGCGGTCATCGCGGGCGTTCCCAGCACCGGCAGGAGGCCGCTGCCCAACGCTCGCGCCGAATGCGCCTCATCCGAGACGCCGCGTTCCTCCCGCTTCAGTCCGATTTTGATCTTTTCCGTTACGTTCATTTATTTTGTCCTTTCATGATTTGAATTCGCTGTTTCCTGGTAAAGCTCTTTCAGCAGGGAGATGAAATGCTGCGCGCCCGCCGACAGTGTCCTGTTTTTCAGCCATGAAACAACGGTGTGGGTCGAGATTTCCGGCTCGACGAGCTTCTTCACGATCAGCGCGCCGTCATCGCCCATCAGGCTTTTCGCGGAGGCGGGCAAAAGCGCCATGCCGAGTCCGGAGCGCACGCTCAATACGTCAAGCACGATGCTGTCGCTGACCGAGATCAGGTTCGGCGTGAAGCCTGCCTGCTTGCAGTGACCCTCGAAAACCGCTTTCCAGCGCAGCGGCACGATAATCGGACAATCCTTCAGCTCGCGGATACATACCGTATCCTTACTTTTTCCGGCGACGCCCGTTTCACGGTTCATCATCACCACCAGCGGTTCGTTGGCCAGCACCACTGATTCGTAGAGGTTCGCGTCCACCTGCGAGCGCGTGATGCCGATCTCGATGGCATGGCTGTCCAGCATTTCCAGGACGCGCGTCCCTTCGCCTTCCCAGATCTCAAAGGTCACGCGAGGCCAGCGGCGGTGAAACTCGCTCATCAGCCGGGGCATCATCAACGCGCCCGACGAGGTGATGGTGCCGATTCGGATCGCGCCCGCGACGCCGGTGCCGATCTCTGTAATCTCTCGCACCGTGCCGTCCACCATGCCTAAGATCCGCTCCACTCGCGAGTGCAAAAGTCGCCCTGCTTCCGTCAGACGGATCCGGCGGCTGCCCCGTTCAAAAAGTTGCACGCCGAGCGAGGTTTCCAGTCGCTTCATCTGGCGGGAAAGCGCCGGCTGCGCAACGGCCAGCCGAAGCGCGGCATGGCTGATATTGCCTTCCTCCACCACCGTGTAAAACGCCTGCATATCCTTGATTTCCATAGCAACTCTGGGTCTCCCTCCCAAAAAAGTATGACTATATTGTTATATTTTATATATTCATGAAAGCATTGTCAAACGGAAAAGGGCAGAAAAATAACGCTGCGTTTGCGTGAGCATTATCGCAGCGTTTGTTTCCTGTTTTATTCTTCGCCGCTCTCCTTCGCGACGATGGCGATGCCGTGCTTGTCGGCGAGGGCGACCACTTCTTTTTGGTCCACGAGCAGCGTGCGTCCCGCTTCGATGGCGAGAACTTTCGCGTCTGCTTCGATCATCGATTCAATGGTTTTCAGGCCGACGGCCGGTACGTCAAAGCGTTGATCCTGTCGCGGCTTCGCGGTTTTGACGACGACGGCGCCGCCCCTTGCCAGCGCGCCTCCTCTGGCGATGCAGGCGTCGGTGCCTTCGATGGCTTCGAGGGCCATGACCGCGAGGCCTTTGACGACGACGGTCTGTCCCACGTCGAGACGTCCCAGTTCCTTGGCCATGCGGAGGCCGAAGTCAATGTCCTTTTCCTCGTCGGCGGTGGGCTTGCGCTTTGTCAGGCAACCCGTTTCAGGCATCAGCAGTCGAATCAGCACCGTCTGGTCGAGAACCTCGATACCTGCTTTGTTCAGTTCGCGAACAAAGCCCAGCATGATCGTGTCGTCTTTCCGGTTCGGCAGCGTCGCGAGGAATGTGACCATCTTGAAGTCGGGCAGCTCGTGCTTGCCGTTCATCAAAAGCTCTTTCGTGACCTTGCCCAGCATCGTCACTTTTTTTACGCCGTTTTTCTGCAAATGCTTCAAGATGCCGCCGAGCTTTGCGATGTTGATGTATTGGAAGCTCGCGCATTCCGCTGCAAGACCTTCGTCGGTTTCGGGCAGCAGCGCGACGGCGCAGACTTCATATCCTGCGGCTTTTGCCGCGCGGGCAAATTCGATGGGGAGATGTCCCGTGCCCGCCAGGAGTCCGATTTTTTCCATCTATAAATTATTCCTTGTCTGTTTCCTTGTGGCTCCGGCAGATGCCGCGCTCGGCGTCGCGCAGGAAGCGCAGGAAATGCTCGACTTCCTCACAGGATTCAACTTCCTGTTCAATGACGGTGATGGCTTTCGCCAGCGTCAGGCCGGATCGATACAGAAGCTTGTATGCTTTCTTCAACGCGCGGCGGGAGTCCATGGAAATACCGGCGCGGGTGATGCCGACGTTGTTCAGCCCATAGACCTGCGCGGGCTGGCCGTTGACGATGGTGTAGGGAACCACATCCTGCACGAGGCGGGACATGCCGCCGACCATGGCGTTCCTGCCGATCTTGACGAATTGATGCACGCCGGTCATGCCGCCGATGACCGCATTATCTTCCACGACGACGTGGCCCGCCAGCATGGCCGCGTTGGACATGATGACGCGATTGCCGACGAGGCAGTTGTGTGCGATATGGACGGTCGCCATCAGCAGGCAATCGTTGCCGATCCGTGTTTCCTGTCCTTCGCCGGTGGCGCGGTGGATGGTCACGCATTCGCGGATTTTCGTGCGGTCGCCGATGCGGACATAGCTTTTTTCACCGCAGGATTTCATATCCTGTGACGCCTCGCCGACGGACGAGAAAGAAAAGATTTGGCAGTCCTCGCCGATGGTGGTCCAGCCGGTGACGAGAGCGTGCGGCGCGATGATGGTACGGTCGCCGATCTCGACGTTCGGGCCGATGACGGAAAACGCGCCGATCTCGACATCTTTACCGATACGCGCGCCAGGCGCGATGACTGCTGTTTCATGTATTTTTGAGGCTGCTTTGGTGCTCATTGGGTCCAGCTCCCTTGTGCGCTTCCGTTGCGCAACTTTCAGCTTCCTTACCTTATATATTTTCATAATCACCCGCAGACGTGAGACAGTGACGGGCGATATGAGGGGAAAATCATGGATTTTCCCTGCTGACATACTTTCTTGTGCGGTTTTTTATTATGTTCCTCTTAATTCGCACTATTTCCCGGCTTTTTCAGCGCGAAGATGAAGTCGGCGGTGGCGGCGAGGGTGTCCTCGACGTAGGCGTCCGCATGGAGCTTGCCGAAATTTTTCTTGACGATGTTGACGATGTGTGCCTTCATCACGAGCTGGTCGCCGGGGATGACCTGGCGTTTGAACTTGATTTTCTCCATGCCGCCGAACAGCGCGATCTTGCCGCGGTTTTCTTCCGGGTAAAGCATGGCGATGCCGCCGACCTGCGCCATCGCTTCGAGGATGAAGACGCCGGGCATGATCGGGTTGCCGGGGAAATGACCGGGGAAAAAGGGCTCGTTCAGCGTGACATTCTTGATCCCGACGCCGGACTCGAAAGGCACGAGGTCGATGATGCGGTCCACGAGGAGCATCGGCGGACGGTGGGGAAGGATTTGCTTGATTTCTTCGGTGTTGAGTTGGATCATTTTGATTCTCTCCTTTATGAATGGAATTATGCGTGATAGGTTTCGTAGATTTTTTTTGCCAGTGCGGTATTCAGCGCGTGCGCCGACTTGACGGCTATGACGTGGCCGCGCACGACGCCGGCGAGCCTGAGGTCGCCGATGACGTCGAGGGCCTTGTGGCGGACCAGTTCGTTCGGGAACCTGAGCGTATTCAGCCAGCGTTCGTCGTTGTAGACGATGACGGTTTCCAACGTGCCGCCAAGACCGAGTCCCGCTTTCCGGAGCGCCTCTACTTCGCCCTCGTAGGCGATGGTGCGCGCCG
>CAMVIO010000198.1 GCA_947167555.1 uncultured Selenomonadales bacterium | reverse complement strand
ACCTGTCCGTCGTAATGCGTATTGAGGCTCGACAACGCTTTGAGCAGCGTCGATTTGCCCGCGCCGTTCGGCCCGATGATCGAGGTGCGCTTGCCCTCGGAAAAGGCGACGTTCACATTTTTCAGGATTTCGTTGTTCTCGATTTTTACGCCGAGATTTTTCGTTTCCAGCACCATATCAGAGTTCCCTCCTCAACAAAAAGAGGAAGAACGGCGCGCCGAGTACCGCCATCAGGATGCCCACGGGAAGCTCCGTCGGAGCGAAGGCGGTGCGGGCGAAAGTGTCGCTGCCCATGACGACAGCCGCGCCGAGAAGCGCGGCCCCCGGCAGCAGGAAGCGATAGTCGGAGCCGATCATCAGCCGCGTCGCGTGCGGCACGATCAGGCCGACGAAGCCGAGAAGGCCGACCACGGAAACGGCGCTGGCGGCGAGCAGCGCGGCAAGGGCCGTCATCACCACGCGGGTCATTTCGACGTTCAGCCCGAGCCCTTTGGCAATCTCGTCGCCGAGCTGCAGGATGTTCAGATGCTTCGAGCCGAGGAACGCCAGCAGCGCCCCGGCAATCGCGTACGGCAAAATAATGAACACATGAGGCCAGCTTCGCGCCGCGAGGCCGCCCGCCATGAACATCAGCGCTCCATGCACTTTGTCGCTGTAGAAAATCATCATCGCCGAAATGCCCGCGCCGAGAAACGCCGACACCGCGACGCCCGCGAGGATGATGCGGACGGGACGGATGCCGTTCTTCCAGGCGAGGATGTAAATGACGATTGCCGCGCCCATCGCGCCGACGAAAGCCACCGGCGTAATCAGATATTCATGCCCCGGATAGACGAGCATCATCGTGATGCCGGCAAGACCGGCGCCTGACGAGATGCCGATGATATGCGGATCGGCCAGCGGGTTTTTCATCACGGCCTGAAGGATCGCGCCGGACAGCGCGAGATTGATGCCGACCAGCGCCGCGACAATTGTGCGGGGCAGTCGGATATTCATGATGATCTGCTGATGCGTTCCCGCGCCGGCGCCGAAAATCGACTGCCAAATCTCCTCCAGAGGAATCCGCACCGAGCCGAGCGTCACGCTGGCGACGAAAGCGAGAACGACAAAAACGGCAAACGCCGAGAGCACCAGCACGCGCCGCCCCGTCGAAATCCCCCCGCCGGGTGTTTTCTCTCCCATAATCTCACCCCTTGATTGCATAGGTCATACTGAAGAATAAAATGAAAAGTTCCAAGATTAGCTTCATTATAACGCTTTAGTTCATATTTTGTCGATAGACAAAAACTGAACAATTGCGTTATAATATACACGTAAGTATCCTATTGCCACGAGGTGAACCATTTATGAATCTGTTTTCCCGAAGTATCCGATTCCTTTTCATTTGCAGTGTCGTCGTTCTTTCGACAGTTCTCCTGGGACTTTTGGCGTTCATCAACGCGTACCAGCTTTCCGAGAACATGGAGACCGAACTGAAAGCGATGCTGACCGCCAAGAGCGGCGAGATTTCCGAGAAATTCGACAAGCGGCTCACACAGGTATCCGGAAAGACCAAGTCGTTGGCGCTCAACATCAGCGCGATGCAGACATACGACATGAATCTCGCCGGACGGTTCATCACTGCGCTGGTGCAGTCCGACGAAGCGATCTTCGGCAGCGGTCTTTGGTTTGCGCCGAACGCCTATCCGGGGCAGAAATGGTTCGGCCCATATTATTCCAAAGACGGCGACAAGGTGTCCATGACGATGGACTACAGCAACGAAGCCTACAATTACCCGCAGTTCGCATGGTACAAGGCAAGCATCCAGGGCGGCAAGGAAGTCTTTTGGGACGAGCCGGCCTATGACGATGTGAGCAAGACCTCGATGCTGACCAGCTCCGCGCCGATCATGCGGGACGGCAAGCCCGTCGGCGTCGTGACCGTGGACATCGGCATGAAAGAGCTGGAGGACTATATCCAAAACATCAAGATCGGCGAAAGCGGCTATGCGTTCCTGCTGACGCAGACGGGGCAGTTCGTCGCGTCCAAGAACGCCGACCAGAACCTCAAGGTGAAAATCCAGGACAGCCCGGACGCGAAAGTCGCGGCCTTCGGCAAGGGGCTTGACGCGAACGCCGCCAAATCCGCGCTGTACGTTACCGACGCTTTCGGCGAGGAAAGCTATGTGATGGTCACGCCGATCGGCAGCAGCCACCTGCGCCTCGTCCTCGTCGCGCCGAAGTCCGATTACATGGGACCGATCCGTCAGGCCATTACCCTGAGCGTCGGTATGTCCGTCGCTGTCATCCTGCTCCTTTGCGCCGCGCTTTGGATCATTTTCCAGAAGCGCATCGGCGGTCCGATTACTGCGCTCGTCGAAGATTCGCAGCGCATTGCGAACGGCGACCTGACCACGGAAATCATCGTGGAGCACGAAGACGAGATCGGCCAGCTTGCGATTGCCATGCTCAAGATGCGGGACGGCATCAAGGGCGTCATCCGAAAGATTGCCGACGGCGCGCAGCAGATGGCGGCGTCCTCCGAAGAGCTGACCGCCAGCTCCGCGCAGACGGCCGAGGCTGCCACGCAGGTGGCGCAATCCGTCACCACGGCTTCCGACGCCGTGGAAAAACAGCAGTCAAGCATCGCGGACAGCTCGTCAAGCATCGGCACGGTTTCCGCCACACTGGAGGAAATCCAGGCGGAATCCCACGAGGCGTCGAACAACGCGCAAAACGTCAGCGAAGCGGCGACGCGCGGCGGCGAGGCCGTCGTCGGCGCGGTGGAGCAGATCAAGAGCGTCGAGACGACGGTGGAAAGCTCCGCCGCCATCGTGGACAAGCTGGGCGAACGCTCCAAAGAAATCGGGCAGATCGTGGAAAGCATTTCCGCCATCGCCGACCAGACAAACCTCCTCGCGCTGAACGCGGCCATCGAGGCGGCGCGCGCGGGCGAAGCAGGCCGCGGATTCTCCGTGGTCGCCGAGGAAGTGCGCAAGCTTGCCGAGCAGAGCGGCGAAGCGGCGCAGAACATTTCAAACCTGATCGCGGGCATCCAGTCCGACACCGACAGCGCCGTAAGAGCCATGAAGGAAGGCCGTGAAAAAGTCACGACGGGCGCGAAGGCGGTCGAAAGCCTTTCCGATACCTTCGACAACATCACGAAGGACGTTATGCGTATCACCACCGAAATTATGAACATCGCCGCGAGCGTCAAAGGCGTATCCGAAAGCTCCCAGACCATCGCGGCGGGTATCGCCGAGGTAGACCAGCAGGGCCAGCAGGTCTCCGATGAAATGCGGAACGTATCGGCGGCTACCCAGGAGCAATCCGCCTCCGCCCAGGAAATCGCCTCCGCCAGCGACTCCCTCGCGCATTTAGCGCAGGAGCTGCAGGAAACACTGGCACAGTTCAAGTTCTGATATGATAATTCGTGTATGAAATGAGGACTGACACAGGAATTTTTATCCTAGGTCAGTCCTCTTTTTCGTCAACAAAGGATTTTTCCCGCCGACGTCGAAAATAACAAAAGAATATACATCACGGAGGCACGCCATGAACGCGGAGCAACTGAAAAACAGCATATTGCAGCGAGCATTTGTTTCGCTGTATCAACTATCAGCTTGAAAATATGTTTAATATAACATATAATAACGGAGGGTCTTATGTTTAACGCCGAGTTTTACACAAAAGAGAACGGGGAAAAACCGGCGCGCGATTTCATTGAATCATTTGGCGAAAAAGTACACGCTAAATTTCTTCGAAGTATTGATTTGCTGGAAACAAACGGGACTTTTCTTCGTCTCCCGCATTCGGCAGAATTGCAGGATGGTATTTTTGAATTAAGGGTGCAGGAAACGGGAAATATTTATCGTGTGTTATATTTCTTTTATATTGGGAAAAGAATTATTCTGACCCATGGATTTGTAAAGAAAACGCAAAAAACGCCGCCGAACGAAATAAAACGCGCAAAGCAATACAGGGAAAACTTCCTGGCGAATGAAGGGAAACGAAAGGAGCGAAAAGGAAATGAGTGAATTCAGGAAATATAAGCATGAGGTTTTGGCAAAAAATCCGAAACTGAAGGCCGAATATGACGCTCTGGAAGCAGAATACGACATTATACAAGCCATGATTGACGCGCGAAAAAGTCAAAACCTGACGCAAAAAGAGCTGTCGGCACGTACAGGGATTACGCAGGCAGACATCAGCCGGATTGAGAAAGGAAACAGGAATCCGTCTTTGAATATGCTGAAGAAATTGGCCGCCGGGCTTGGAATGACGCTAAAAATGGAATTCATCCCCAAAAGGGAGATTTCGGTATGATTTAATACTGCAGCCGGACGATTTGTCCGGCTGTTTGTCCATCAGTATACGATTAAGCACGGAGGCCACGCCATGAACGCGGAGCAACTGAAAAACAGCATATTGCAGCGAGCCATCGAGGGAAAGCTGGTGGA
>CAMVIO010000197.1 GCA_947167555.1 uncultured Selenomonadales bacterium | reverse complement strand
CAGCGCGAGCATCGGGAAAATCTCGAGACGCCCGATTATCATCGAAGCGGCGACTGTAAGTTTCGACAGTGTCGGCAGCGCGGCATAGTTGCACGTCGCGCCCCACTCGCCGAATCCTGGCCCCACATTTCCCATCGTAGTCACGGCGAGAGCGACGGAGTCGAAGGCCGACGAACCGTCCCATGTGAAAATCAACGACCAGAGACCCACAAGCGCGCAATAGGTGAACAAGAAATAGCCCGCGCCAAAAAGAACATCCCGGCTGACCGTCCGCCCGCCGAGCTGAACCTCTTCCCGTGCAAGAGGCGAAAGGGCGCGCCGCCCTCCAAGCCCGATCAGTTTCACCACAAGCAAGATCCGGATTACCTTGATTCCGCCCGCCGTGGAGCCGGAGCAGCCTCCCACCGCCATCATAAAGAGCAGGCACATCTTTGAAAGGGGCGGCCATTGATCAAAGTCAGCCGACACAAAGCCCGTCGTCGAGGCCACCGTCGTCGACTGGAAGATTGCCGTACGCACGGCCTCCCCCACGTTCATGCCCGACGTAAAAAGCTCCGCTGCCAAAACGAACGACGAGACTGCCACCATGACGAGAAAGAAGCGCATCTCCACGTTTTTCAGCGCCGCCTTCACTCCGTCCCGCAATATCCCGATATACATCCCGAAATCCAAGCCGCAGAGCAGCATGAACAGGATCATGCACCACTCGATAGCCGGACTGTGAAAATACGCAGCGCTTTCGTCGTGAGTAGAAAATCCTCCGGTGGCGATTGTAGACATGGAATGATTCACCGCGTCGAAAAACGTCATTCCCGCAGCCCAATAAGCGGCAGTGGCCGCGAGCGTCAACACTAAGTAAATGGCAAAGAGCACCTGCGCCGTCGTCTTCATGCGCGGGCGCGTCCGGGCCGGAACGGGAGTCCCGCTCTCCGTCTCAAAGATGCGTGCCGCGCCCTCGCCGAACTGCGGCAAAAGCGCAATGAAAAAGACGACGATGCCCAGCCCGCCGATCCAATGCGTCATGGAGCGCCACAAAAGGATGCTGTTCGGTATTCGGGAAAGCGCGGTTATGACCGTTGCCCCCGCTCCGGTGAATCCGGAGACCGATTCCAGCACTCCGTCGACAACGCCTAGATGCCCGCCCGCGATATACGGGACAGAGCCGATTCCCGAACAAAAAAGCCAACCAAGGCTCGTAATCGCGATTCCTTCCCGCAGGGAAAGACCGTCCGCCGTCTTTGCCCCAAAACGGCGCAAGCCAACGGAAAGCCCCGCGGAAACCGCGAACATGAAGAGGAACGGCGTCACCGCCTCCCCTGCCGCCATCGCGTAAAAAAGCGGGAACAGGGCCACCAGCGAAAGCCCCGACAAAAGCCGGCTGAAGAAGAACGCCATCCGGACCCAGCTCACGCTACCACCGCCCTTCCCAACGGCTCACCAGCGTCTGGATCACGAACAGGAACGAGAACACCTCCAAGCGCCCAAGAAGCATCAGGGCGCAGCAAAAGAGCCGCCAGCCCTCGCCCATCGTCGCGTAAACGCCCACGTCGCCCGCAAGGAGCGCCGCCGGCCCCGCGCTGGTCAGGCATGCCGCTGAAAGCCCCATGGCCGAGAGCGGAGCGATTCCCGCCAGTGAAAGCAGCATTGCCGCGCCAAAGAATACCGCCGTATACAGCGCGAAAAAGCTCAAAAGCTGCCCAACCATGGAAAGCGGCACCACGCGCCCTAACGTCGAAACGCGAAGCACCATACGAGAGTGCAAGGTTCGGCGCAGCTCCTCGATGGACGCGTTGGCCAGCACCGAGAGCCGAAGGATTTTCAGCCCCCCTGCCGAAGACGCGATGCACCCGCCGATAAAAATCAAAAGCACCAGTATGAAACGGTCAAAATCCGACCAACCGGCAAGCTGCGCCGGATCCATGCCCGTAGTGCTCATAAAAGCCGCCGCCGCGAAAAAACCTTTCCGCAGACTGTCAGAAATTCCATAAGTGCCGCTTATCCAAAGATGCAACGAGACAAGAAGTCCCGCCACCAGCACAAGCCGAAGCATCGCCCGCATCTCGCCCGCGCCGGGGTTGTCGGCAGTCAGTCCCCGCCGTGTTATTTCCGAATAAAAAAAGAAATTTCCGGCGGAAAAAAGCATCACTGCCATCATCGCCAAGGAAATTAACGGACTTCCCGTGCCCGTCTCCGGGACGAAGCAGCCTCCCGTTGCCAACGTCACCAGAGAAAGATTCAGCGCGTCAAAAACCGAAAGCCCCAGCGCCGCGAAAACCATCATCGCCGCCGCCGTCGCCCCCGCGTATACGCCCATCACGCGCCGGGACGTCCGCCGCATCGACGACAGCAGTTGGCTCGCCCTTTGGCCTCTCGGCATCACCAGAGACATGCCGAACCACTCCGACACTTGCGGCACCACTGTCAAAAGCAACAGGATAATACAGGCGCCGCCCAGCCACTGCGTCAGGCTGCGCCAAAAGATAAGCGACCGCGGCGTGCCCGCAGGAAGCAGCGTCAGTCCCGTCGTCGTAACACCGGACACGCTTTCCGCCCATGCGTCCGCAAAAGAAAGCGTACCCGTAAGAAAGTAAGGCAACGTCGCCGTCGCCGTCAGAAGGATCCACGTCCCCACGAGAAAGCAGGCGCCTTCCCGCACCAGGACACGTTCCGGGTGCCCGCGCCCTTTTCGCACCGCCCAGCCGCCCAGCGACAGAAGAACGGCCGCAGAAAGGACAAACGCCCAACAAAACCCATCGCCATCCGCGACGGAAATGGGGACGGGCAAAAAAAGCGACGCCCCGGCCACTATCGCAGTCCAGCCCAGAAGATAAAGCAAAAGCCGCGTCCGCAAAAAACCGCGCCCCTTTCTTCCTATTTATTCCCTTCAAAGAATTTCATGACATTCTTCGCGTGCGGGGTGCGGATAAACAGGATGGCCCTGTCTCCGGCCTCCAGCACCGAATCGCCATTTGGAATATACGCTTCGTTTCCGCGCACATAAGCGCAAATCAGGCATTCCTTCGGCAAATTCAATTCTTTCAACGGACGGCCGACTACCGTCGCACCGGATCCGACGATGAACTCCACCGCCTCCGCCTTTGCTCCTTCCAGGAGCGAAACCGCTACCACACCACCGCGCCGCACGAAGGCCAAGACCTCGCTGGCCGACAACAGGCGCTCCGAAAGCGCGACGTCTACACCGACCTTTTCCATCAAGTCGACGTACTCGCTACGTGCCACCCGCACCACCGTCTTCTTTGCGCCAAGATGCTTCGCCAGGAGCGCCAGCATCAGGTTCAGCTTGTCATCCTCCGTCAGACATATTACCGCGTCCGCCTCGCCGACGCCCTCCTCCGTCAAGAGGTCGATGTCAGTGCCGTCCCCATAGAGCACCATCACGCCCGCAAGCCGTTCCGAAGCCCTCCGGCACCGTTCCCGATCCTTCTCGATCAGTTTCACGCGCACGCCGTGCTCTGCCAATCGCGCCGCCAGCACGCGTCCCGTGCGTCCCGCGCCGATGATTACCGCCCGCAAGAGCTGGCGCGCGTCTTGTTTTGTCAAATCCTCGCTGAACTTCTCGATATTCTCCGTCTTGCCGATAAAGAAAACGTTATCCATCGGCAGCAGCTTATCGTTGCCGTGAGGAATAATCATCTGATGGTTGCGGAAAATCATGCCAGCCAGCACGGACGGCGGAAGCGTAATATCTTTCAGCGCAATATCCGCGTAAGGGGAATCCGGCGTCACCTTCGTCTCAAAAAGTCGTACCTTGCCTTCGGCAAAATCCTCCACGTTCAGCGCCGACGGCGTTACCAGGATGCGATAAATTTCCATTGCCGTAATATATTCAGGATTCAGCAGCAGGTCGATGTCGAAATTCTCTTTCACATATTCCTTCGCGCCGGTCAGGAACTCCGTATCGCGGATGCGCGCCGCCGTATGCCGGATGCCATGCTTCTTCGCGAGAATACAGGCCATCATGTTCACTTCGTCCTGTGCCGTCACGGCAATCAGGATGTCCGAGCCGCGCACGTCCGGATCGTTCATCGTGATCGGGCTCGCACCGTTCGCCGCGATCGTCAGCACGTCCAGCGTATTCTTCGCCGCCTCCAGCCGCGACTCGTCCCGATCGATGACCACCACGTCGTTCTGTTCCCCGGACAAAAGCTCGGCGATGCTGTACCCGAGCTTCCCCGCGCCCACAATCACGATACGCATGAAAAAACCTCCCACGGAAAACATAATTCATCATTTCCCGAAAATTTCCGAATAAAACTATCGATATTATAGCGCAATTCGTATTATAATAGAAGTGAATTCTACAAACCTATGCAAAGGAGTCTCCTATGAACAAGAAGAATATCCTGCTGACGCTGCTCGCCGTGTCTCTCATCGCCACCGGCGTCTCCATCCGTACCTTCAGCTTCGCCCAAATCAATCTCGGCGACCTCGC
>CAMVIO010000196.1 GCA_947167555.1 uncultured Selenomonadales bacterium | reverse complement strand
CCGCCTCCGCCGCCTGCTGGGAGCTGGCCGTCAGTTCCTCGGAGCTGGCCGCGACCTGCTCAGCCGTATTCGCCATCTGGGTAATCAAGCCGCGAATGCTCTTCAGCATCGCATTGAACGCATCCGACATTTGGCCGATTTCGTCGCCGGAAGTGACGACCAGCGGCTCCAGCTGCAGATTGCCACGAGACATTTCCCCCATGTGGTCGACAAGTCCCGTAATCTGTTGGACAACTCGCCCGATGACAAACCATGAGATCGCGCCGACGACGACGAGCAACAGGACAATCGCGATGACGATAGTCACGATGAAACTCGATTGTATCTCATCAAGTTCCTTCGTCGGAATGCCCATGAACAGCATACCGACGACTTGGCCGCTCTGGTCCTTGAGCGGCTTGTACGCGCTCAAATAACGGTTGCCCAAGACTTCCGCGTAACCGGAAAAAGATTTCCCTTCCTGCAGGACGGTGGTGATAATCGCCGCCGAGGCTTTCGTTCCGACAGGACGCTTCCCGGAGGCGTCCTGGAACGTGGTCGCGACGCGCGTGTCCTTGTTGAACATCGTCACGTTGTTGCCCGAAAGCTTTCCCAATTCGTCCAACAGCGTGTTATCGTCGTTGAACTTCTTCCCGCCTTTGTAAAGGCCGTCCGGTTTGGATTCCCAATCGCCCGGATAACGGGCTTCCAGCACGGCGTTGATTTCCTCCAGGTCGTGCACCGCTTTTTGCTCCAGCGCAAATCCAAATCCGTGGTCCGCAGTGAAATACCCGAGCACGCCTACGATGACGCAGGCGACTGCCAATAGGATGTTGAACGCCAGTATGGCTTTTCCCTGTAATTTCATGTCCCTGATTCTCCTTTTCTGCAGCTATCGTCCGATACAGACGCAATAGCCTTGCTCATACATTGCTTCTTCTCTTTTTGTTCAGCCGAAGTATTTTCCTTTCATCAAATGCCTCCTTTAATCTGCGTAATTGCTTCCGTATCGTTTCACATTAAACTGATTGTATTTTATTCCCTCTGTCGAAACGAGAACAATAACCAATCAGACTCAATCTATCCAAACAGGCGCAATCTTGTTTCCTATTTTTCAAAATAAAGCAGACAAATGAATTAGCTTTATGATATGATGAAGCTGCCCGCCTTCAGTGCGTGTCGTGAAAGCGGGCAGCCATCATGCTGACGATATGGCGGACAAGGAGAAGGACACGATGGAATCATTCGACTGGAAACAAAAATTTGACGTTTCATATACATATATAGACAGCAGCGACGGATTCGACCGTTTTCATATCGAAAATGAAACCGGCGATGGTACGATTACCGCGTGCGCGGTTTTTCCCGGCCTTCAGGCGGTCCTCCTGGATTTTCACCTCAGCCGCTGCGATACGCCGCTGACGCTGAACAAGGACGTCATGGATATGGGCTATTGCATCGACGGGCGTTTTGAGTGCAATGTCAACAAGCAATACTGCTACTTCGCCTCCGCCGGAGATTTTTCCCTGGGATTCTTCGGGAAGCAGGAATCCCGCGGCAGATTTCCGACGGGACGGTATCTGGCAATCAATATTTTCCTGGACGTAAAGCAGTTTTCACAGCATCATGCACAGCCTCTGCGAGAGCTGGATATCCGTATGGAACGGATCCACGCGCTGGCCAATACGACTTCCCGTTGTTTCGTGCTGCGCCGCAGCCCGGAGCTCACAGCCATCGAGGCGGCGATTGCGGACGGATTCCGGAAAAAAAGCCGTTCCCATTTAAGAATCAAGATAATGGAGCTGCTGCTGTTCCTCAGCAATCTGGACAACGCCTCGGCTCGTGAGACGCCGGCCTATCTCAATAAAAGGCATGCGGCACTTGCCGAGGCCGTGCATGAGCGGTTGACAGCCGATGGATTCGGGCACATAACGATAGAACAGTTGGCCGCTGAATTGAAAGTGGGGGTCACGGCGCTGAAGACGTCGTTCAAAAGCGTTTACGGCGTCCCGATCTACCAATACCAAAAAGAATTGCGGCTCCAGAAAGCGCAACAGCTTCTTCGGGAAACCGATCTCTCGATTTCGGTCATCGCCTCCAGGGCCGGATATACAAACCCGGCAAAATTCTCTGCGGCCTTCAAAAAAAGATTCGGCATTTCCCCGAGAGAATATAAACTGCATAACCGTGCGCAAAAAGAATGATGGATTGCCATCGTTCTTTTTTGTTTTCCAGCCGCTGCCCACGCTCCTCGCTTTTCATGCGCAAAAGATTTCATATTTTTTTCAGGTTATGTTCGTTTGTTTCACGTGAAACATTCGGAAACGATTTCCGATTGTTTAGCGTGAAATATTCTTTCACTTAGATTGTAAATCTAAGTTGCAAAAAAAGACGCCGCCGAAATTTTCGGCAGCGTCTAATTTTCATTTAAAATTTTGGTCTGAGATAAGTATTAAATCTTGAACTGCTGCACCACGCTTTGCAGCTCTTGGGCCAAGGACGAAAGATTGCGGCAGGCGTTGGCGATCTCGTGGACCGTGGCGGTCTGTTCCTCGGTGGAGGCGGAGACCGTTTCCGATTCCTGCGAGGCGTTCTTGCTCATGTCGCTGATCTTCACCACCGCGTTGGAAATGACGTCCGTGCTGGAGTTCAGCCCGCCGACGATTTCTTCCATGCGTTTCGACTGGGCGGCGACTTCCGTGACCATGTCCGCGATCTCGCGGAACGTATCGCCCGCGCCGTCTACAGCCGCCGTGCCGTTGGCCACCTGCTCGACGCCCGTCTGCATGACCTGGACGGCATTGCCGGATTTCTGCTGGATGGCCTGGATGATGGCCGCAATCTCGCTGGCCGACTGCTGGGACTGCTCGGCCAGTTTTCTGACCTCGTCCGCGACGACGGCGAAGCCTCGCCCGTGCTCCCCGGCCCGCGCCGCCTCGATGGCGGCGTTCAGCGCCAAAAGGTTCGTCTGGCCCGCGATGGCGGTGATGGTGTCAATGATGGTGCCGATGCGATCGGACTCACGCCCAAGCTCCGCGATGACGTCGGCGGATTGCCGTACCGAAGTCTCGATGAGTTTCATTTGCTCCACGGCGTTGTTGATGTTCTTCGCGCCCTTGTCCGCCGCCTCGTTGGTGCGGTCGATCTTCTGGTTCGCGTCCGCCAGCGTGTCCTTGAAATGCGCCATGTTCCGCGCAAGGTCTTCCGTCTGCGTGTTGGCGTTTTCAACCTCGGCGAACTGCTCGTTGCAGTCCTCGGCAATCTTCACCACGGAATCCGCCACGAGATTGATGGCCTCGGCGGACTGCTCCGCGCTTTCCGTCATGGACTCGGAAGCCGTGGTGACATCGGCAGCGGATTCCATGACCCGCTTCAGGAGCTTCGCCACATTTTCCCGCAGCTTCTGCATGGCGCGGCTCATCTCGCCGATCTCGTCCGGACGGTCCATATCCTCCGCGTGATCGGAGTTTTCGCGGAAATCCCCGGTGGAGAGAACGCCCATGCGCTCCGTGATGCGGAGGATCGGCGCGACGATGCGGTTGCCGAGGAACGCGGCGACCGCGGCGATGACAATCTCGATGAAGACAATCAGCCCGGCAATCTTCATGAGCGAAGCGCGGAATTCCGCGTCGGATTCCGCTTGCCGCTGGGCGACGCGCTCGTCGATGTAGTCGACCCAGATGCCCGTGCCCAGCACCCACTGGTACGGCTCAAAAGCCAACGTGTAGTTGATTTTCGGCAACGGGTTCGTCTCATTCGGCTTCGGGAAGGCGAGCTCCGTGTATCCGCCGCCGTCCTTGCGGCCGTTTTTGATCATTTCCTGGATAAAGAACCGCCCCTGCGGGTCCTTGGCGTTGATGCGGGACTTGCCTTCCGCGTCGCGCCCCAGAAGCACTACGTTGACGCCCTCGTAGGTGTCGATCCAAAAATATCCGGCACCATTGTCATAGCGAAGGTCGCGCACTAAATCGGCGGCCATCTTCTTGGCCTGCGCTTCGGTCAACTCGCCCTTCTTCTGCCGCTCGTGGAACTGCTGGATCAGGCTGCGCGCCGTTTCCGTCTCAATCTTGATCTCCCGCTCCACGTCGGCGCGGAGGGTTTCGCGGTACAGCTTGATTTCCGATTCCTTTTGCACGTTCATATTCTGCATGAATATCGCGACCACGCCAACCAATGTGATGAGCGACGCGCCGACCATCATCATAATGAACCTTGCCCGAAGAGACCCAAACATAAGATTTCCCCTTTCTGTGTCATGAGAAACAGTAATTGCATTGATAATCATGATTATAACGACTTTCTCCATGGGAATCAAGGCTCATGTTTTATATTTTGTGCAAAAATGATATAATTTATATATCTTTGCATATTGCGCTACCCAGTGGCCGCAAAAGCGGCCACTGGGTAGCGCAATATGCAACAGAACACCATTTGAGGTATATCATTCAAAATTGTTGCACTTAGCTTGACAATT
>CAMVIO010000195.1 GCA_947167555.1 uncultured Selenomonadales bacterium | reverse complement strand
GGGAAGCCGTTCAAGGCGTGCTTTGTCCAGATTGACATCGAGGAAATAGCCAGCCTGCTGGCGTTTGACGATCCAGGAAGGACTTATTTCGGTCTCTATGACAGGAACGGTGTGAATCTTTCCAACACGGATCTGGGGTCAATCGTTTCCGGACAGAATATTCTCGAAGCCACAAAAGATATTTTGCCCAAGGCGGAATGGGAAAAATTATGCAGCGATTTTGCCGATGAGGCGAATGGCGGCCTGACATTTGCTTTCAACGGGGCAGAGGAGACGATTTTTTATGTCCCCATTCCGGATACGGGTTGGATGATGGTCATTCTGATCCGTGAGAGCATTATCAACAATCAGATCCGGGGCATCAGTGAAAAACACCTCGAAATCAGCAATCTCCAGATCTCTGTTACGCTGGGCTCTATGATGCTGTTCGCGGCAGCTCTTCTGTGGCGGCTTTGGAAAATATCCAGAACGAAGCTGGAAGCGGAAATAAAAAACAGCAGAGCTTTCGAGTCTATGGCCAATACGGATTCCATGACGGGTGTCAGGAACAAGCACGCCTATTCCGAGCATGAAGCGGCTCTCAACCAGAAGATCATGGGAAATGAGCTTGAGAAGCTGGCTGTCGTGGTGTGCGACATCAATGGCCTCAAGGTGGTCAATGATACGAAGGGGCATGCCGCCGGAGACAAGCTGATCAAAGACGCCAGCGCCCTGCTTTGCGAGTATTTCGTTCATGGTGCCGCTTACAGGATTGGCGGGGACGAGTTTGTCGTCCTGCTTCAGGGGAAAGGCTATGACACGCGGGAAGAAACCATGCGCGCCTTAAATAAAAAGATAGAAGATAACATTGCGATAGACGATGTTGTTATCTCGATGGGGTATTCCGTTTTACAGCCGGAGGATGGGCTGCTGCATGACGTTTTTGAAAGAGCGGATCAGATGATGTATGAACGCAAACAAGAATTGAAGAAGATGGGGGCAAAAACAAGAGATGCATAGCATAAAAACGGCAGGGACAATGTTCCCTGCCGTTTTTAGTGTGATATAAAATTGTCTTGTCCTTTACAGCAAAAATGACGAAAAGGCTTGGTTGCCAAATTTCATACCGAGGGGCGTCAGCCGGAAATGTGTTGGCGTTTCCTCTAAGTATTTTTTGGCCCTGAGATCGTCTATGGCTTTTTGGTAGAGAATTTCAATCTCTTGACCGAATGTTTTGGAAAAAGATTCCCGGTCAATGCCTTCGGACGTGCGAAGCGCGAGGAAGCAAAATTCCTCGATGTGCTTTTCTCTTGTGACGATTTCCTCTGTATATGCGGGGGATTCGCAGTGATTGACAGCCGCGATGTATGCGCTGATGTCCTGAACGTTTGATGTGCGCATTCCGTCGTAGTAGGAGTGGGCCGCCGCGCCAAAACCGAAGTAAGGGCGGTCCTGCCAGTAGCTGAGATTGTGTCGGCAGACGAAATCATGCCGTGCGTAGTTCGAGATTTCGTATCGGCGGAAGCCGAACTGCGGCAGCGTTTCCGCGAGATAGTCGTACATCTCTTCTTCCTCTTCATCGGAGGGCAGATTAAGCGTTCCGGCGGCTTGTTCCCGCGCGAAAGGCGTGCCGTCTTCGACGGTCAGACCGTAGACGGAAATATGATTGACCGCGAGATCCATTGAAGAGCCGACGCTCCATTTGAGAATATCCATCGTCTGTCCCGGCAACCCGTACATCAGATCGACGCTGACGTTGACGATCAGCGCGGCCCGCGCCCAGCGCACCGCGTCTCGAATGTCCTGCGATGTGTGGATGCGTCCAATGCGTTTCAGGATCGCGTCGTCAAAAACCTGCGCGCCGACGCTGACGCGGTTGACGCCCAGCGTCGAGAGCATCGTCATCGTTTCAAGGCTTACGGTGCCGGGATTCGCCTCGACGGTAATTTCCGCGTCTGTGTGCATCGGAATGACCGCCTGCGCCGTCTGGATGACGCGGGCGAGCAAGGGGACGGGTAACGCGGTGGGCGTGCCTCCACCGATGTAAAGCGTCGTCGCTTTGCCTTGCGAGGAAAGTGCTTTGCCTTTTGAGGCAAGTTCTTTGCAAAGCGCGTCTGTATATACTTCCATGTCCGCCTCATGCCCCGCGACGGAAGGGAAATCGCAATAAGCACATTTTTGCTTGCAAAAAGGGATATGAATGTATATTCCGTATTCCATCAGTGTATTTTCAGCACGGCCATGAAAGCTTCCTGCGGCACTTCCACACTGCCGACGGCCTTCATGCGCTTTTTTCCTTCCTTTTGTTTTTCAAGCAGCTTGCGCTTGCGAGTGATGTCGCCGCCGTAGCACTTTGCGAGCACGTCTTTACGGTACGCGCGCACATTCTCCCGGGCGACAATCTTGCTGCCGACTGCGGCCTGGATCGGAATCTCGAACATCTGCTTTGGTATCAGTTCCCTAAGCTTTTGCGCGAGTTGGCGGCCACGATGCGCGGCTTGATCGGAGAATACGATAGTGGACAGTGCGTCTACCGGCTCGCCGTTCAGCAGGATATCGAGCTTCACGAGTTTTGACGGTTGGTAGTCGGCCAGCTCATAGTCCAGAGATGCGTACCCTCGTGTTGTCGATTTCAGTTGGTCGAAATAATCGTAAATGATTTCGCTGAGCGGTATATGATAAATCAGCATCACGCGGTTAGTGTCGAGATAGTCCATGCTCTTGTACTCTCCGCGCTTATCCTGTGACACCTGCATGACTGCGCCGACATAGTCGTTTGGCACGATCACCGTCGCTTTGACAAATGGCTCCTCGATGAAGTCGATATTCTGCGGCGGCGGCAGTTTCGCAGGATTGTCCACGGCAATCATTTCGCCTGCGGTCGTATGCACATGGTAAATGACGCTGGGGGCGGTGGTGATCAGCTCCAAATGATATTCGCGTTCCAGTCGTTCCTGAATTACGTCCATGTGGAGAAGACCAAGAAAGCCGCAGCGGTAGCCGAATCCAAGCGCAACGGAGGTCTCCGGCTCAAAGACGAGAGCTGCGTCATTCAGTTGCAATTTTTCGAGTGCATCTTTTAAATTGTCGTAGTCGGCGCTGTCTACCGGATATAGGCCACAATAAACCATTGGCGTCACGCCGCGATAGCCGGGCAGCGGTTCTGGCGCAGGATTTTCCGTCGCCGTCACGGTGTCGCCGACGCGTACGTCGCGGACGTTTTTCAGGCTGCCGGCGATGAACCCAACGTCGCCCGCCGCCAGTTGCGGCACTTCCACAGGTGCGGGCTGGAAACAGCCGACATCCGTGACCTCGAAGACCTTGCCCGTGGCCATCATTTGAAGCTCCATGCCTTTCTTGATCAGGCCGTCCATCAGCCGGATATGAGCGATGACTCCCTTGTAGGAATCAAAATAGGAATCAAAAATCAGCGCTCGCAGTGGCTTTTTTTCATCGCCGGAGGGCGGCGGGATCAGCTTGACGATCGCTTCCAATATATCGTCGACGCCGAGGCCGGTCTTTGCCGAGGTCAGTACCGCGTTTGACGCGTCAAGTCCGATGGCGTCCTCGATTTCCTTTTTCACTTTTTCGGGATCGGCGCTGGGAAGGTCCACCTTGTTGATGACCGGGATGATTTCGAGGTCGTGCTCCAGTGCCATATAGACGTTAGCGAGTGTCTGCGCTTCCACGCCCTGTGTCGCGTCGACGACGAGCAGCGCGCCCTCGCAGGCGGCAAGACTTCGGGACACTTCATAAGTGAAATCGACGTGGCCCGGCGTGTCGATCAGGTTCAGCTCGTAAAGTTCACCGTCTTTCGCTTTGTAGGTCAGCCGTACAGTTTGTGCTTTGATGGTGATGCCGCGCTCGCGCTCCAGCTCCATCGAGTCGAGTACCTGTTCCTTCATTTCGCGCTCAGTCAGCATGCCGGTTCGTTCAATCAATCGGTCAGCTAGTGTGGATTTTCCGTGATCGATATGCGCGATAATGGAAAAATTGCGGATATGTGTCGTCTGCATGAAATCTTCCTTTTCAATAAATAACTTGTTTGATTATATCATTACGACTTCGCACGGGCAAGAAGCGAAAAATAAGAGTTGCTTTTTCAAAAACAGCGTGATAAAATACATCGGTAACAAAAATGGAAAGGGGGGTGAAACATTTGCCGAATATCAAATCTTCTGTTTTGAGTGTAAAGACCGATGCGAAGCGTCATGCGAAAAACGTGGCGGAGAAGACGCGCGTCAAGAAAGCGTCCCGCAAGGTGCTCGACGCGGTTGCCGCTGGAAATGCGGATGAAGCGACGACCCTCCTGCATGCGGCCTGCAAGACGATTGACCAGGCTGCCGCGAACCATGTCTATCATAAGAACAATGCGGCTCGCAAAAAGTCGCGTCTCGCGAAGAAGGTCAATTCGCTCGCGAAGTGAAGCAGCTTTTGCATCGTAGAGCATAAACCGCCGTCACGAAAGTGGCGGCTTTTTTCATTTCTTCA
>CAMVIO010000194.1 GCA_947167555.1 uncultured Selenomonadales bacterium | reverse complement strand
GTCTTTCAGCCGTCGGGACGGCGCGGCGAGATCGAGGCGGGGAAAAGCGTATTGGAAGCGGCGCGGACGTTGGGCGTCGGCATCGAGGCGGCCTGCGGAGGCGCGCGGGTCTGCGGCAAGTGCCGCGTCATTGTCGAGACGGGCCGCTTTGAAAAGCTGAACCTCGTGTCGTCTGCCGATCACGTTTCGCCCGTCGGCGACGTGGAAAAGAAGTTCCTGACGGCGGAAGAGCTTTCCCGCGGCTATCGTCTCGCCTGCAACGCATTCCTCTCGGGCGATCTCGTCGTGACGGTGCCGGAGGAGAGCCGGAGCGCGAAGCAGGTCATCCTGGAAAAGGGGCGGGAACGGAAAATCGAGGTTCGCCCGGCAGTAAAGAATATCACGGTGACGCTTCCCGCCGCGTCGCTTTCCGATTTTCGCGACGACCGGCAGCGCCTTCTCGACGCGCTGGAAAAAGAAACGGGGCTGAAGCATCTTTCCGTCGATTATCCGGTATTGAAGGAATTGCCGCAAATTCTCCGCGCGGGAAGCTGGACGGTGACGGCGACGATCTGGCAGGAGAAAGAAGTCATCCGCGTCGCGCCGGGCAAGCGGGAAACGAGCTTCGGCGCGGCGGTGGACGTTGGTACGACGACGCTGGCGGCGTTCCTCTGCGACCTGACGACCGGCGAAGTGCTTGCGAAAGCGTCGCGCATGAATCCGCAAATCGGCTACGGCGAGGACGTGCTGGCGCGCATTTCCTATGCGGCGTCGGAGGCGGAGGGCAGGGAAAAGCTGCAAGCCTCCATCATCGAAGCATTGAACGCGCTGACGGCGGACATGACGGAAAAGGCGGGCTTCTCGGCTTCGGATGTGGACGAGATGGTGCTCGTCTACAATACGGCGATGCACCATCTCGCGCTGGGGCTCGATCCGCGCTATGTCGGGCGGGCGCCTTTCGCCCCGGCGGCCTCGGCGCCGCTCGACGTCAAGGCGCGGGATCTCGGTGTAAAAATCAACCCGTCGGGCAACGTTCATTCGCTGCCCGTGGAGGCGGGCTTCGTCGGCGCGGACAACATGGCGGTGCTGCTGGCGGAGGAACCGTACAACGGCGACAAGATCAAGCTGATTATCGACATCGGCACCAACGGCGAGATCGACCTCGGCAACAAGAATCGCCTGCTTTCGACCTCCTGCGCGACGGGGCCGGCCCTCGAGGGGGCGCAGATCGCTTTCGGGATGCGGGCCGCGCCGGGCGCCATCGAGCGCGTGAAAATCGATCCGATCAGCCGCGAGCCACGTTATAAAGTCATCGGGCAGGACGAATGGTACCCCGTCCCTTGCGACCGGCATCCGACGGTGCAGAAAATCGGCGCACAGGGCATTTGCGGCTCCGGCGTCATCGATGCGATTGCGGCGATGCACAAAGCGGGCGTCATCTCGAAGGCGGGCCGCATCAACGCGAAGCTCGACACGCCGCGCGTGCGCCGGGGCGAAAGCGGCAAGCTCGAATATGTGCTGGCGTGGGCGCAGGAGACCGCCGTCGGCAAGGACATCGTGATTACCCAGGCCGACATCCGCGCCGTGCAGCTCGCGAAGGCGGCGCTCTACGTCGGCGCGGAATACCTGATGGAAAAACTCGGCGTCGACCATGTGGACGAAGTCATTCTTGCTGGCGCGTTCGGCAGCTACATCGACAAGGAAAGCGCGATGGCCATCGGCATGTTCCCAGACTGCGATTTGTCCCGCGTCCACGCGGTAGGAAACGCCGCCGGGGACGGCGCGCGCATCGCGCTGCTGAACGTCGGGAAACGGCACGAGGCGGCGAAGGTGGCGCGCCGGGTCGAGTTCGTGGAGACGGCGATCGAGCCTGATTTCCAAAAGAAATTCATGGACGCGATTGCGATTCCCCACGCGAAGGCGAAATTCCCCCATCTGCAATAGCGCCACAGCCCATTTTCTTCCCCGTCCACGAAAATCCGTTGCAAATCGCAGCGAAATAAGATATATATATGATAGAGGATTTCATTTTTTCGAGGACAGCGACGGAGGTGTGATGGATGAACCTCGGACAGAAAAACGGAATGGTTCGGGAGGCTGTGATCGGCAGCCTGATTTTCGCGATCATGCTGGTGGCGGGCACGCTCTGGATGGGGCGGAGCGCCAGCAGGGACACGGACACCGCCGTCCGTTCCGTGAGCCTTTTGTATCTCGACGAGCTGGCGGGGCGGCGGGCGCAGGTCGTGGCTTCCACCCTCGGCGGATACATCAGCAATCTGGATGTCGCCATCGGCTTGATGACAAAGGAAGACCTCAGCAGCGTGGAGAAGCTGCAGGCGTATCAAGCGCGGATGAAGCAGCTCTATGGGCTGGAGAAGTTCGCCTTCGTGAACAACGACGGGCTGATCTACACTTCCCGGGGCACCCGCACGGACATTGACCAATACCCGTTTGACTGCAACCGCCTCTCCGGGCCGGAAATTTCCATCAAGAATCCGGAGGGCAGCAGCAAGAAGGTCATTATTGCCGTGCCTGTGGACCGGCTGCCCTTTGAGGGGAAGCACCTCGTCGCCTGCTTCATGGAGATCGACATGGGGCGGCTGTTGGCCAATATTTCCCTGCAATCTGACAACAACAATACCACCTTCTGCAATCTTTACACGGCAGAGGGCGTCGCCTTGACGAATGTGGTGCTGGGCGGCCTCGCCAGCGAGAACAACCTGCTCCGAGCCATGGAGAGCGCGTCCTTTGAGAACGGCAAGACCATCGACGCCATGCGGGCGGATTTCGCGGCGCGGAAGGCCGGCGTCGTTTCCTTCACATACAATGACATCAAGGAGACCATGTGCTATGTGCCGGTGCGCGGCACGGACTGGATGCTCACCTATCTGGTTCGGGAGAGCGTCATCAGCAACCAGATCAGTTCCATTTCCGACGGGATCGTCATGCGGAGCCTGATGCAGTCCGTCTTGACGGCGCTGGTGCTGGCGGGGATTTTCGCTATCCTGATCCGGGAGATGCGGCGCACGGCGAAAATGACGCTGGAAAAGGAGGTCACAGAGACCGAGAACCGGGTCAAGCAGCAGGAGCTGGAAGAGCAGTTGGCGTTGCAGGAGGAGCTTTTGGCCCAAGAGCAGCTCAAGGCACAGCAGGACAGCATGATCACGGCTCTTGCCTCCGACTATCGCAGCGTGTACCATGTGAACCTCGACGCCGACGAGGGCGTCTGCTACCGGAAGGACGACACGGTGGAGGACTTCACGACGGAGGGAGAGAAATTCCCCTTCCGCGAGACCTTCACGGAGTACGCCCACCGCTATGTGACCGACGAGTACCGGGACGAGTTCCTGCGGTTCATCGAGCCGCAGTCCATCCGCGCGGGGCTGGAAAAGGACGCGATCATCGTCCTTCGCTACATGGTGCGCCGGGGCGGCACGGAGAGCTATGAGATGCTTCGCATGGCGGGCGTCCGTCACGCCGAGGACCGCACCGACCATCTGGTTCACGCCGTGGGCGTCGGCTTCACGGACATCGATGCCGAGATGCGGGATGCCATCGAGAAGCGGGAGACGCTGGCGGAGGCCTTGAAGACGGCGGAGGAGGCCAGCAAGGCGAAGACGGTGTTCCTCTCCAATATGAGCCACGAAATCCGCACGCCGATGAACGCCATCATCGGCCTCGACAGCCTCGCTTTGAACGAGCCGGATATTTCCGAAAAGACGAAGGAGTATTTGGAAAAAATCGGAAGCTCCGCCCGCCATCTGCTTTCCCTGATCAACGACATCCTCGATATGTCCCGCATCGAGTCGGGCCGCATGATCCTCCACAGCGAGGAATTCGCGTTCCCGGAGCTCATCGGGCAGATCAACACGATTTTCAGCGGCCAGTGCCAGGAAAAGGGGCTGACCTACAACTGCCGCATGGCCGGAGCCATCGCCGACTGCTATATCGGCGACAGCGTGAAGCTCCGCCAAGTGCTGATCAATATTTTGGGCAACGCGGTGAAATTCACGCGGCCGGGCGGGAGCGTCGATCTCCTCGTGGAAAAGCAGGCCTCCTTCGACGGCAAGACGACCTTGCGCTTCGTCATCAAAGACACCGGCGTGGGCATGAGCAAGGAATTCCTGCCCAAGCTCTTCGACACTTTCAGCCAGGAGGACAGCGGCGCAAGCAACAAGTACGGCAGCTCCGGCCTCGGCATGGCCATCACGAAAAATATCGTGGAAATGATGAACGGCACCATTGAGGTGGAAAGCGAGAAGGGTGTCGGAACCACCTTCACCGTCGCCGTCACGCTCTTGGACTCCGACCGGAAGCTGTCCACGGAGGAGGAAGGTGACGAGGAAATCCGGCCGCAAGAGATGAGCGTCCTCGTGGTGGACGACGATCCCATTGTCTGCGAGCACGCCAAGCTGATGCTGGGGCAGGCTGGCATCGCTGCGGAGACGGTGCAGTCGGGCAAGGAAGCCTTGGAAATGGTCAAGCTGCGCCACGCCCGCAGGGAGCCGTACAACCTGATT
>CAMVIO010000193.1 GCA_947167555.1 uncultured Selenomonadales bacterium | reverse complement strand
CCGCGCCGCGCCAAAAGGAACGCGATGGTCTGGAGCGTCTTGCCGAGGCCCATGTCGTCGGCCAGGATGCCGCCCATCCCGTGACTCGCCAGCGACGACAGCCAGCGGTAGCCCGTCGCCTGATAGTCGCGCAGCACGCCGGTAAGCTCCGGCGGGATTTCCCGCTCCGCTTCCGCCGGATTGCGGATGTCGCGCACGAGCGCACGGAACCCTTTGCCGACGGACAGCCGGAACCCCTCGGTCTCCTTCACGAGCGTGTCAACGTAAAGGGCCTCCGCCAACGGCAGCTCCGCCTTGCCGCCCTTCAGCTTCGCCAGCCCAGTTTCCTCGGCGAACTCCGAGAGCGCGGAAAGCCCCTCGCCCTCCAGCGAGAGAAAGGTATTGTCCTTGAGTCGATGATAGCGGCGTTTCAAACGATACGAACGAAGGATCTCGATCAACTCGTCAAAGTCGAAATCGCCGCCGGAAAATGTCAGCTCCAACAGGCTGTCCTGATTGACCGAGACACCCAGCGTCACCGGCGGCATGGTCTGCACCGGGCGACGGGTGAAGCTTTCGCTGTAAAGGACGTCGGTGAGCTTCGAGAGCTCCGGCAGCCCCTCGCGCAAGAAGTCGTAAGCGCGCTCCTCCTCAAGCTGCACGAACCGCCCGTCCTCCCGCTCGAAGCCCCATACGTCCAAAAGCGTCAGGATTTCCCGTTCCGTCTCCGCGTCCCGGATCAGTCCCGCCATGCCCGGCGCGGGCTTTTTTTGTGTCTTCGCAGCGGGATTGAACGTGATTTCCCCATAGCGGAACGTCATCTCGATTGAGACGCCATCCCCGAGGTAATCGAGCCGCGCCTCCGCCTCCAGCGGCAGCATCTTGTACCGCTCGGCGAAGGAAGGAGCCACATGGACCTCGACGGCCTTCCGCATTTGCGGCAGCACCAGCGAGAAAAAGTCCGCCATTCCCGATTTGTCGATATCGACGGCCTTTGCGTCGCCAAAAGCGGCCATGAAGCGCATCAGCGCGTCTCGTCGTTCCTTCGGCACATGGCAGATCAGCCCGTTCTGCAAAAACCATTCGCCGTCCGAGGTCAGGTTGAGCACGAGGCCCGCCGTCGTGATTTCCAGCCGCCCGCTGCCGTTCCTGTCCTCCAGGTCCACGGAAATCTCCGGCGTGCTTTCGGAAAACATGCCTTCCGTTGCCTTGTATCCTTCCACTTCCACTGTGAAGGGCTCGTCGCCCATCGCGGCGCAGAAGCGGCCCAGGAGCGACGGCGACAGCTTCAGCCGCTTGCCGGAGAAAACGGTCTGGAACGCCGGCGAGCGGAAAAAGGCGCTGTAAGTGTACATGCTTTCCTCGTCGCGGTGCGCGTCTCGAAGCAATTCCCAAAGGCGGGACGAAACGCCGTTCTCGAAGCAAAGGCCGGCGGGGGAAACCGTCAGGTCCTTCCCGAAAACCATCGGCGCGTCCGAATCCATGCCCCGCATGAAATCCTGGATCGAGCGGAGCACATAAAGCTTTTCACGCCCGATCCGGAATTCCAGCCACATCGTTTGGGAGCGGTATTCAAAACCCACACAGAATTTCGGCACGAGGCGAAGCGGCGCCGCGATCTCCGACTTCATCGTTTCCGGCGCATAAGCGGCGAAAAGTTTTCGCGCGCCGTCGGAAAGTGTTCCGCCGCCATGCTTCGGCTGCGGCAATTCCATCGATTGGATTTCCTTCAGCAGCGCGACGACATGCTTGCACGCGCCGTCATAGAGGTCTGCCGCAGGGCAATCGCAATAATATGACGCCACCCGTTTCCCGGCAATACTTGCCGTCACGAAATAGGCGAAAGGCCCGGAACCCTCCACCTCGGCTTCATAATAAGCGGTGTCTTTCCTGACGGTCCGCCTCGTCACGGTCACCGCGCCGTTCTTCTGGTACCGGCACCCGCGGCGGTACGAAGCTTCGTTCGCGATCCGCTGGATTTCCGCGTCGGAAATCATGTCGTTCTCCCTCCCCGGATTTTTATCTTATTATTATACCACAAGGGCATATATTCGCACTAAGCTCGCTCTTCGCCTTCGGCTTGCGCTCACTAAGGGCTCATATTATACCACACAGTGGATATGTGTCGCTAACCTCGTACTCCGCGCTCGCTAAACGAGCACATGATACCATACCGTCGTTCCGATTTTGCAACAGGGTCCTTCTTTCCATCAAAAGCGTATCATTTGAAACTAAACTATGCTATACTACAAACGAATTTTGCGAGGTGTGGTGTTATTCATGAGTGTTTTCCTGCCGCTGGCGGCGGCGTTTCTCTTAATCGTATTGCTGCTCCGGAAGCACGTTCCCATCGGGCCGTGCATGCTGGCCGGCGGCCTCTTGCTTTGGCTGGCGCGGTCGGCGGATCCGGCGGCGCTTTTCGTCGCCGCGAAGGAGACGCTTTCGCTGCCGCGCACCTATGATATCTTGTTCGCGCTGTATTTCGTCATGTGCCTCGAAATCGAGCTCCGCACGAGCGGCACATTGTCCGGCATGGTCAATGCCCTCCGGCGCGTCTTTTCCAGCGCGAAAGCGCTGCTGGCGCTGATGCCCGCGTTCCTCGGCCTGTTGCCCTCCCTGGGCGGCGCGCGTTTTTCCGCGCCGATCGTGGACGAGCTTTCCGAGGATTTATCGATTTCGCAGGAGCACAAGTCGGCCGTCAATTTTTGGTTCCGCCACATCTTCGAGTTTTCCAGCCCGATCATCCCCGGCATGATCATGGCCTGCAACATCGCGGGCGTTCCGTTCAGCGAGTTCCTCAAGCATTTGAGCTGGCTGACGATTCTCGCTTTCTGCGTGGGGTGGGCCATCCTGATCCGCCCGCTGAAGCTGCCTGCCGAACCGAAGCCGCCGGCGAACAGCGCACAAAAAAAGCACGAGACAATCGATCTCGTGCTCGCGCTTACGCCTGTGGTTTCGACATTCCTGCTGGTGGTCTTCCTCGATATGAACGCGTCACTGGCCATGGGCGCAGTGACGTTCCTGCTGTTCTTCGTGCTGCGCGCCTCGAATCGGTTTGTCAGCGTGCGGGACGCGGTGGTCGGCGCCGTGGACCTGAAAATGCTGTCGAACGTGCTTTGCATCCTCTACTTCATCCAAATCCTGACCGTGACGGGCGTACTGCCCGAGATTGTCGCGGCGTTCCAAGCGTCGCCGCTGCCGGTTCCCGTCATCATCGCCTGCGTGTCGTTCATCATCGGCGTATTGACCGGGATGTCGCAGGGCCACGTCGCGATCGTCATGCCGATCGTCGCGGCCATGGGCACCGGCAACCTTGATCTCGCGGGCGTCGCGATGGCCTTCGGCGTCGCCGGGCAAATGCTGACGCCCACCCACATGTGCCTCGTAGTCACCGTCGATTATTTCAAATCGAATTTCTTCGGCACGCTGCGCCCGATCCTGCTGGGGGAGATCGTTTTGCTGACGATTTTCAGTGTTTATACGTATTTTACGATGGCGTAAAGAAGAATGGCTCCAGACAAAGGAAAAGACCCGCGTTCCACTCGGCGCGGGCCTTTTTTGTTGCTGTTATTTTGATTCTGCAAGCGTCATTTTCGCCCGCAAAATCCGGCGGACGGATTCGTCGATGCGGGATTCCGGGATTTTTCCGTTTTGCGCCGCCAACAGGAGGCCGTTGTAAATGTCCTGCTGGTGCGCGTATTCGTGGCAGATCAGCACGAGGTCGGCGCCGCCCTCGACGGCGCGGACGCCCCGCTCTTGGAACGGGCACACATCCGCCGCGCCCATTGCGAGATCGTCGGTGACGATGATGCCCTGCCAGCCCAGTTCTTCCCGCAAGAGCCCTGTCATAATGGCGGGGGAAAAGCTGGCGGGGCGGTTTTCGTCAAGGGCCGTATACGTGATATGGGAAACCATGACGAAAAACCGATTCGGGTCGCCTTGTGAAATCAATGCGCGGAAGGGCACGAGATCCTCCGCTTCCAAGGTTTCCTTGTCCGCGTCGACGACCACGGTATCGAGATGGGTGTCCGCTTCCCCCTTGCCGAGGCCGGGGAAATGCTTCAAGGTGCAGAGGATATTGCCTTCCCCGTAGCCTTGGACGGCCTCCCGCACAAAAGCGGCCGTCGTTTCCGCGTCGCCGGAATAGCACCGGGGGCTGTCGCCAACGTCGGCCACCGGGGCGAAGTTCAGGTTGATGCCAAATCCGCGAAGGCTTTGCGCGGTTTTTTTCGCCCATACCCGCGCCATCTTGGGATCGCCGCTTTCGCCGATTTCCGCTTGGGCGGGGGGCGGCGGCAGGATGTCCCTCATGCGCGCCACCGGGCCGCCCTCCTCGTCGATGGCGATGAAAAGCGGTGGCTCGCCGTGCCGCGCCTCCTGCAATTCTTTCGTGAGATGCCGCACGCCCTCCGCCGTTTCGAGGTTCCTGTCAAAAAGAATCACGCCGCCCACGGCGTACTCGGACAGCATGAAGCGGCTGTCGTCGTTCAGCTCCGTGCCGTGGACGCCGATCATTACCATCTGCCCGATTTT
>CAMVIO010000192.1 GCA_947167555.1 uncultured Selenomonadales bacterium | reverse complement strand
AAAACTACATTGTAAATATAATCACGCAAGAGTTTACCACTTTCTCCGAGCTTTGCCAAGAAGCACCTTTGGCAAAGATTGGACAAGCCGATAGTTTCGTGCTATAATTACACACGCTGATTGATTGCGCTCGTAGTCCAGTGGATAGGACGTTAGCCTCCGGAGCTGAAAGCGTGGGTTCGACTCCCGCCGAGCGCACCAAAAAAATCGCCCTTGCAAATTTCTTTGCAAGGGCTTTTCTGTTTATCCAAGATTTCCTCAAACCGCAATGCGTGTACGATTCTCCGACGGGAACAGCCGGGCGCAGAAGGAATCCGTGAGCCGCACTTCTACGCGATCCGGCGTTGCTTCGAACGTTGCAGCTTCCATCCCCGACGTCAGCAGCGTCAGCTTTTCGAGGACGAAGGCAGCCACACAGCGCGCATTGTTGTCGACGGCAACCTCAGATCCATCGTTTGCGTAAGCGCGGACAGCTAACGGCCTGTCTTTCGGAAGCACGAGGAGCACATCGGCCCCCACTCCGTTGCGAGCCGAGAGAAGAAGCGATATCCCGCTTTTTTCCGGGCTGGTTCCCCGCAGCTCGTCCCATACGATATATCTAACGCCGTCCAGCGTGATTTTTTCCAATTCCCTCATTTTAGTCGCCTCCGTCAATACCGACTCGCGTCAGGCAATTGCTTTTCTGTTTGCATGCACAGTATAGCAAGCAAGATATTGACGGTAAATAGCATTTTTTGCGTTTTATATTGCAAAACGTGCTATAATATGATTGAGGTGAGCGATATGCCGGAATATGAAAAAAAAGGATACTTAGTACAGGATTTCAAGGTGTTTCGCTTGAACAGCCCGATGCCGCGTCCGATTCCTCCCCATTATCATGATTTCCACAAGATCATCCTGTTTCTCGACGTACATGGGGATTATATCATCGAGGGGACCTCGTATCCGTTGGGCCCGCAGGATATCGCGTTTGTACGGGCTGGAGAGATTCACCGTCCGGCAATTGACGGAAACAGCCCTTACGAGCGAATCGTCATTTACATAGCTCCGGGATTCCTTGCCCGGGTATCGCGTCCGGGAGCGGACCTTTCCTCCTGCTTTCAACGAGCGCCCGGCGAAGCGGGTGTGATGCGGCTCGCCGCCGGTCATTCGCACGAGCTTCTGTCGCAGATGGAAAAGCTGGAGCAAACGGCGCGCGGCGACGGTTTCGCCAACAGTCTTTACACGGAAGCACTTTTCGTCGAATTCATGATCCTTCTGCATCGCGCGCTTTTCTCCCACGAGCTCGGCACAGTAAAAGAAGCAGCGGCGGACGAAAAAATCCAACCGCTGCTCGGTTACATTGAAAATCATCTGGCGGACGATCTCTCAGCAGACGCCTTGGCGCAGGAAGCATATCTGAGCAAATATTACCTGATGCGCCGCTTCAAGGCGGCAACCGGATACAGCTTGCACCGCTACGTTACGATGAAGCGGCTGCTTCACGCGCGTTCGCTCCTGACCGAGTCGCCGGAACGCGCAATCACGGAAATCAGCGCGGATTCCGGTTTCACCGATTACACGGCGTTTTTCCGTGCCTTCAAGACGCAGTTTTCCGTCACGCCGCAGGAATGGAGAAAATTGCACATCGGAAAATAAGACTACGCTTTTATTTTGTCCAATCCTTTCAGCGTCTCCGCAGCGTTGTCGAGCCAATGTCCATCATACGTCTCGATGGCTCCGGCGTCACAGGCGGCGGCGAGCTTCGGGTCGATGGGGATATGGCCAAGCACGGGAAGATCGTATTTTGCCGCGACAGCAGGCAAATGACTCTCGCCGAAGATGCGATGCTCCTTGCCGCAGTCCGGGCAACGGAAAGACGCCATATTCTCTAACAGGCCGAGGATAGGAATATTCATCATCTTCGCCATATTGACGGCTTTCTCGACGATCATCAACGCGAGATCCTGCGGCGAGGTCACGACGAGAATGCCGTCCACCGGCAACGACTGGAAGACAGTCAACGGCACATCGCCGGTCCCGGGAGGCATATCGACAAACAAATAGTCGACTTCGTTCCAAATGATGTCCTGCCAGAACTGCTTGACGATACTGGCGATGATTGGTCCGCGCCAAAGCACGGGATCGGTGCTGTTTTGCAAGAGCAGGTTCATCGACATGAGTTGGATGCCCCCGTCGCTGACGACAGGATAAGCGCCGGACTCCGAGCCCCGAACCGTGCCGCTGACGCCGAACAGCTTCGGGATCGACGGCCCCGTGACGTCGGCGTCAAGGATGCCGACGGAGTACCCGGCATGACTCATCGTTACAGCGGAGAGAGCCGTGACGAGGGATTTCCCGACGCCTCCCTTGCCGCTGACGACGGCCACGACGTGCTTGACGTTGCTGAGCTCATGAGGCTTGACTTGCAGGTTTTGCGGCTCCTGCCGCTGATCGCATTCGACGCCGCAAGCGTCGCAATTCTGGTCGCAATTCGTTTCACTCATAGTGGTTTCCTCCAAATCCATATCAATATGACGGTATCATACCATAAAATGAACAAAAAAAACAAACCGGTTATACGAGCCCCAAAATTGACAAACAGAAAATTGTATTTTACTATCTATATTATAGAATTAATCGTGGAGGCTGTTTGTGGATACAGACAACGTATATCGTCGGATAGACGTCTTCTATCAAAGACGGAAGGAATTGAATAAGATCGTAAGGAAACAGCGCATGGAACGATATTTCCGTGAACTGGCGTGGCAGGGGAAAAGCGACCTCATGCTGCGGCGGATTTTTGGCGTCGTCTCTTCAATGCTGAAATATATGCTGCGCCAAAAGCTGTTTTATTTTTCCCTCCTGACACGGTACGATTACATCGAGATTTTTTATTTGTACGTCTCCGCACGACCGAAGCTGCGATTGATTGAAAAAAATGTTGAAATGTTTTTCAACTTCCTGGAACAATTTTTGAAAGCCATGGCCCCAAACGACACCGAAGCGAAAAACTCGCTCACGGAAGGACGCGAGCTGTTCTATGAGCATGGCTTTTTCGCGATCCCCGAACGGCAGGAGTACGACGCGTTTTGCGATACACTGGAGCACACGGAAGAAATTGACGAAGACGCGCTGAACCATTTGAACGAAATACTGGACAGCCTGATCGCAGATATGATCCGCTTTTTCCAGAGGAAAGAACTTCATGCGGACTTTGCCCGTGCCGTCATGCTCTATGCAGGCCCGTATGTGAAGCCGGAAGAGGCTGACGAGAACTGGTGGATGGGTTTCTGGGATTACTTTTTCTTCGATTATCATCGAAAAGCGGACGATTTATCACCGGCCCATTATTATCTCGACCATGAAAAGGAGCGCCTTTCGACGGAAGAAAGCTATGTCCTGCGCGATCTGACACGAGCGAAGCTAAAAATCTTCTGCGTAAACCGCCTGGACGAGGATTTCGCCGTCTGCACCGATCTGCTTTCCGGGGAGACATTCGATCTCCCCTGCCCCGACGCGGCTTTCATTGAATACAAGGACATGATCTTTTTCGGACATATCCAACGACGGGGCGTAATGCTCCTGAACTATATCACAGGTTTGTCGGCAAGCAAGCGGCTCCAACGGCGTATCAAGGATGAAATCGTGAAACAATTTGAGCGCTTCCAGACGTACCAAATGCCCCATGCCACGATGGATGATTTTCTCCTGCGTCATGCGGCAGCTGTGCGCCATACGGTTCAAATCTTGTCGGGCTTCGCGCAGCTTCGGGTCGTCCCGGACACCGACTGTCCCCCCGTTCCCCGCAAAACGCCAAACGCGGGACTTCTGGAGCCCGAAGAAACACGTTTAACGAAAACGGCGCAATCTCTTGGATTCAGCGCATACGCAAATTTCTTCGCCAAGCGGCTTTACGAGGATTATGTGACAACCGTAAAGAAACGGGGGACGCAGGCCACACTCGCAGCAATCCTGGTTTTGATCGAGGGCGTCAACGGCACAGAATACGTTCCGTTGGAAAAACTCCTTGGGGCCTTCAATGTCGGGCAGGAAGAAGCGCTCCAAGCGGTAAACGAAGTCGGCATTGCCGTAAACTGCGTTGCGCTTGACCCCAGATATTTGACAGAAGAAGGATATGTACAGCTTTTGTATTTGACATAGGGAGGAAAAAACATGCGGTGTGAACGATGCGGAGCGGAGCTTTCAGAGAACGGATACTGCCCGGTTTGTGGCGCGGACAGCGCGAACGAAGGGCATGTCCAAGTCCTGAGCCGTGCGGAACGAAACGCGTATACAGGCATAACGATCGAAGAAGGAACGACCGGGGACACGGGTCCCTCGGACGTCCGCTTCGAACGAAGGAAAGGAAACGGTTGGAGCGGCTTCTCCTATATGACAAACGGCGTCTCGTGGCAGGGAAAACTGACGATGATTCTGGTCGTGGCCGCCATCCTGTTTTTCGTGTTCTTCATCGCACTGCCCGTGGCAATTGTGGCCATACTCTTCAGCATTGTCTCATGGTTTTTGTATCGGCTTTTGTATTGAGCATTTTTCATTCTTTTTGAGTGCATGATCGAGTAGGAGGCGGTGATTAGCCGCCGTCCTCTCACACCACCGTGCATACC
>CAMVIO010000191.1 GCA_947167555.1 uncultured Selenomonadales bacterium | reverse complement strand
CCGCCGCCGCCGAGATCGACCTTTCCGAGCTCCGCCGTCTGGAACCGAACCTTGTGCTTGTCCATCATGGCGCGAAGCTCGGCGATGTATTCCGCGTTCGCGTCGTTGGAGCCGGATTTGCCCCGCGAGCCCGTGAACTTGTTGAACACCATGCCGCCGCCGAGATAGGCGACATTTTTTTTGTCGAAAGCGCTGGCGTAAAGCGGATCGAAACCGGAGCTGACGTCCGACGAAAGCATCTTGGAATTCGCCAGCGCGCGACGGAGACGAAGCTCTCCCTTTTCGCCCATAGCCTCCATCAACTCCGCCAAGGTGTTCTCGAAAAATCTCGACTGCATGCCCGTCGCGCCGACGCTGCCGATTTCCTCCTTGTCCACCAGCAGGCAGCACGCCGTGCGCGCCGTCTTCTTCGTCTCCAGCATCGCGCGCAGCGACGTGAACGCGCAGACGCGATCGTCCTGCCCGTAGCCGAGGGTCATGCTGCGGTCAAAACCCATGGCGCGGGCGCGTCCCGCGGGAACCAGCGTCAGTTCCGCCGAAATGAAATCTTCCTTCGTAATATTGTACTTCGCGGAAAGGATCGCGAGGACGCCTGCCTTGACCGCGTTTTTCTCCTCGTCGGGCAGCGGCAGGTTTCCGACGAGAATATCAAGCTTCTCTCCCTCGATGACCTTCGTCGCCCGTTTCTCCATCTGCTCCTGCGCAAGATGGATCAAAAGGTCGGTAACACAGAAAACGGGATCCTTTTCATTTTCGCCAATGTTGACAGTGAGCGTCTTTCCGTCCTTCTTCACAACGACGCCATGCAGCGCGAGAGGAATCGTCACCCACTGGTATTTTTTGATGCCGCCGTAATAATGAGTATCGAGATACGCCATGCCGCCGTCCTCATAGAGCGGATTTTGCTTGAGATCGAGACGGCAGGTGTCGATATGGGCGCCGAGAATGGCAAGCCCGTCCTCGATGGGGCGCGTTCCGATCTGGAACAGTGCTACCGTTTTCTTCATGCCAACGGCGTATACCTTGTCTCCCGCTTTCAGCTTCTTCTTTTTGCGTATCGCCTCGGATAATTCAATATAGCCCGCCGCCTTTGCCATGCGGACCGTCTCCGCCGCGCTTTCCCGCTCCGTCTTGCAGTCGGAGATAAAGCCGCGGTAATCGTCTGCCAGCGCGTAGACCTTTTTCTTCTCCGCCTCGGAATAGGTATTCCAAACATGAATGTCCTGTTCGTCTTTCTTCTTCTTTGTCTTCTTGTCAGCCATCTGTCCCCACTCCCGCATTTTTTATCATCTGCTCGACAATCCTTTGAAAGTCTTCCCGCGTCTCCGCATGGTTGAAAGCGTCGCGGAGATTCCCGCCGCCCACCATGCCCTTCGTGTACCATGTAGCATGCTTTCGCATTTCCCGTGCGCCGATATAGTCGCCCTTGTATTGGATCAACATATCGAGATGGCGCAAAATCAGCGCGCCTCGCTCGGCGATAGTCGGCGGCGGAATCTCGACTCCCGTTTCTAAAAAAGAACGAAACGCGCGAAAAATCCACGGATTCCCCTGTGCCGCGCGCCCAATCATCACACCGTCGCAACCCGTTTCACGGAACACGCGCACAAGGTCAGCCGTTGTGCGTATATCCCCGTTGGCAATGACCGGGACTTTCACCGCGCGTTTGACCGCCGCGATCATGCTCCAATCCGCATGGCCTTTATAATATTGCTCCCGCGTGCGCCCATGCACGGCGATTGCCGCAACGCCCGCCGCCTCGGCGCGTTTTGCCATTTCCACCGCATTGATGCTCGATTCGTCCCATCCAATCCGCATTTTCACGGTCACGGGAAGCTTCGTCGCCTTGACCAGTGCGGCAAGGATTTCCCCCGCAAGCTCCGGCTCCTTCAAAAGCGCAGAGCCCGCGCCGTTCTTCACGATTTTCGGCGCGGGACAGCCCATATTGAAATCAATCACATCCGCGCAGCCGAGACTTTCCACGTAAACCGCCGCCTCCGCGACGGGCTCGGGCCGCGCGCCGAAAAGCTGCATGGCCAAAGGACGCTCTTCCGGCACCGTCTCCAGCATCGCTAATGTCTTTTCGTTTCGGAAATGAATGCCGAGCACGCTGACCATTTCCGCGAACGCCATCGCGCAGCCCATTTCCTGTGCGAGAATTCGATACGGCGTATCGGTCACGCCTGCCATTGGAGCTAGAAAAACCGGCGTTGGAAAATCGAGGTTCCCGATTTTCATTGCGCTTTCTTGTCCTCGCATTTTTTCTCGTCGGACTTCTTATCATCCGCCGAGAGATTGCGCTCGTAAAGCACCCGAAGCCCTGTCAGCGTCAGGAAATTGTCGACCTTGTCGATAGTCTTCGACTCCCGCGAGATCATCCGCGCCATTCCGCCCGTCGCGATGACCTTCATTTCCTGCTTCATCTCAGCTTTGATGCGGCGCACGATTTCGTCGATCTGCCCGACGAAACCGAAAATCACGCCGGCCTGCATGCCCGTCACCGTGTTCTTGCATATGACAGTCTTCGGTGTCACCAGCGCGACGCGCGGAAGCTGAGCCGCCCGCTGGAAAAGAGCCTCGGTGGAAATGCCGATGCCCGGTGCGATGACGCCCCCCAGATAATCGCCGTTCGTGTCCACGATGTCAAAGGTCGTCGCAGTCCCGATATCCACGACAATCAGCGGCCCGCCGTATTGCTCGAACGCGCCGACGGAATTGACGATACGGTCCGCGCCGATCTCCCGCGGATTTTCGTAACGGAGCCGTATGCCCGTCTTGATGCCCGGCCCCACGATCAGCGGGCGCAAATGGAAATACCTCTCGCACATCTTGACCAGCGGCACCACCAAGGGCGGCACTACCGAAGAAATGATGATCGCGTCGATATCCGTCATGCGAATTCCCTGAAAACGGAACAAATCATTGATCAGCATGCCGTATTCGTCGCCGGTCTTCTGCCGGTCGGTCGAGATTCGCCAATGCTTCATCAGACGCTTTCCTTCGTAAGTACCGAGCACGATATTGCTGTTGCCTATGTCAAAAACCAAAAGCATAGCTTTCCTCCAAACTCCTCTGCGGAGAAATTATTTTTTCCTCGGACGAATGGAAACGTCCCCTGCCAGCACGCGGCGGCGTCCCTCTGGTGTATCAATCAGCAGCGCGCCGTCCTCGTCGATATCCACCGCCGTTCCCGCGAACGTTTCCTTGACGCCGATCACATTGACCGCCTGTCCCAGCGTAACGGAATACTTCCGCCACTCGTCCAGCACCGCGCCGAAGCCGTCCCGTTCCACGGTCAGGTACAATTCGTCCATTGCTTCCAGCACGCGCTCGAAAAGCTCCACGCGGTTCACATTGCCTCCGCGCAGCATAGAAAGCGATGTCGCGATGTCTCTGACATCCTCCGGGAAATCCTCCGGCCATAGATTTACATTGATGCCTGTTCCGATGACCACGAAATTGACGCGCTCCATTTCCGCGTTCATTTCCGTCAGGATGCCGACGAGCTTTTTCCCGTCCTTGTCGAGCACGTCGTTCGGCCACTTGATGCCGACGGAAAAGCCCATATCCTTCATGGCGCGCACGACCGCCACCGCCGCCATCAGCGTGCATTTCGGCGCGTCCTGCGGCAGGAACGACGGACGGAACACGACAGAAAACCATATCCCTTTCCGTGAGGGCGAATACCAACCGCGGGACAACCTGCCTTTTCCGGCGCCCTGCGCCTCCGCCACGACCACCGTGCCGTCCGGCGTCCCTTCCAGTGCAAGCCGCTTTGCCTCGTTGTTCGACGACGGGATTTCATCAAAATGGACCATCGTCTGCCCGACGACTTGCGTCCGAAGCATCGGCTGTATCTCCTGCGGCAACAGAAGATCGGGCGTATCGACCAAAGAATACCCTTTCCGTGCGTGGCTCTCAATCTCGTAACCCGCCGCCTTCAGCGCGCGGATATGCTTCCAGACCGCCGTGCGTGAGACGCCCAGACACCCCGCGATTTCCTCGCCGGAAATATAACCGTCGCCCGCAGCGCGCAGCAACGCGAGCACCTTCTTTTGCAAAACACTCCCCCGCTTTCCTTTCATAAGGGTCTTTTTCAAAAATAAATCATTTTCATATTATAATATTAATCACGCCGCAATTATACATTTTTTTCATTTCCTCCGCAACTTTAGGAAGGCGGAGAAAATCAGAACAAATCCGAAAGGAAGGATCCCAAATGAACACAAACACCGCAAAAATTTTCCGCAGCCTGCTCTTCGCGCTGCTGCTGCTGCTCCCGGCAACTACCGCCCTCGCGGGGCGCCCGGACATTTCCTGCGACAAGCAGACCTTCGATATCTTCACCGGACGATATCTGCTCGACGGTAATGTGCGCGTCTCCGAAAAAGATCGCGCCGTCACCGCCGACCACGCGCAGGTCAGCCTGATCACGCAGGAAGTCTGGGCGCAGGGGAACGTGACGCTGCTGCAGGAAGGATACACCTTCCGGGGCGAAGACCTTTATGTGGAAGGCAGAGGACACGTCGCCCATCTGAAGCAGGATATCCTCTTCGAGCGCGGGAACCTTACCATCAAAGCTGACGACGTCGTATTCAACTGGGACACGAAAATCGCCGAATGCACGGGAAACGTGACGCGCAT
>CAMVIO010000190.1 GCA_947167555.1 uncultured Selenomonadales bacterium | reverse complement strand
TTGTTGAACAATATCAAGGTTTCGGCGAAGATCATGATTCTCGTCGTGATCGCGGCCATAGGCATGGCGGCTATCGGTTATAAAGGTTTTTCGACCATCAACCAGTCGAAGGACGGCATGGCGGTCATCTACAACCAGAGTCTCCAGCAGGTGCAGGAAATCGGCGAGACGAAATACCTGATGCGCGATATGCAGTCCCGGGCGATTCTCGCGATGGTAGCCACGACGAAGGAGCGCCATGACGATCTTCGAAACGACGCCAATGAAATCCAGAAGAATTTCGACAAACATTGGGCGCTCTTCGAGAAGGCGTCGGAGGGACAGCCGAACGCGAAGGAAAAGAGCGAGACGGTTCGCAAGGCATGGGCGAATTTCTACGGCACTATGTCCGACATCATGAAACTCTGCGCCGACGGCAAGCTGGCGGACGCGCAAAAGCTTTACAGCTCCAAGGGCGGACAGATCACCATGGACCTTCGTAAGCCTTTGGAGGCTTTGCAGAAGGAAGCGCAGGATACGGCGAAAGCCATCGACGAGGAAACGGAGTCGAGCGCCGCTGCCGCCGCCACGATGATGATGATGATGAGCGTCGCGTGCCTTGTGATCCTGTTCCTCGTGGGCATGGGCATCTCGAAGGCAATCACCAGCCCGCTGGAAATCATGATGGACGTCTGCGAGCATCTGAAGAACGGCGATTTCCGCAAGACGCCGATGAATATCGATCGCGGCGACGAGTTCGGCACGATGGCGGGCGTCGTTTCAGCGATGCGCGACGGACTGAACAATTTGATGGTGCAGACCCATGATTCCACCGAGCAGATCGCGGCGGCTTCCGAAGAATTGACCGCCAGCGCGGGCCAATCCGCCGAAGCGTCGAACCAGGTCGCGCAGTCCGTCACCGAGGCGGCTGCCGCCGTGGTTGAGCAGCAGGGCGGCGTCTCGACGAGCATCGAGGCCGTCGGGCAGGTGGCTCAGTCCGTGGACGCGATCCGCGTCAAAGCCGGAACGGTGGCCGAGCGTTCCGATTCCGCTGCGGAATACGCGGCGGAGGGCGGCGAAGCGATCCAGAAATCGGTGGCCCAGATCGAGAGCGTCGAGCGTACCGTGCAGGAATCCTCCTCGATGGTGGACAAGCTCGGCGAACGTTCGCAGGAAATCGGGCAAATCGTCGAGACGATTTCCGGTATCGCCAGCCAGACAAACCTCCTCGCGCTGAACGCTGCCATCGAGGCGGCCCGCGCCGGCGAGCACGGCCGCGGCTTCGCGGTAGTCGCCGAGGAAGTCAGGAAGCTCGCTGAGCAGTCCGGCGAAGCGGCGCAGAAGATTGCCGACTTGATTCGGAGTATCCAGGACGATACCCATTCGGCGGTCAGCTCGATGCAGCTCGGTTCTACAGCGGTGGCCGAAGGCGCGCGTTCCGTCAGCGCATTGCGCGAGACCTTCGAGCAGATAGAGAGGCTCGTCAACGAAGTACGCCAGGAGGCGCAGGCCATGGCGAGCGAGGTCAACCAGGCGGCGAAGGACGCCAACAATATTTCCAAGGAAATCGACAACATCGCGAAACAGGGCCAACGCGTTTCCGACGAGATGCAGACGGTCAGCGCGGCGACGCAGCAGCAATCCGCGTCCGCCAGCGAGATTGCCCGAGCCAGCGATTCCCTGTCGAACCTTGCCGACGAACTCCAGACTTCGCTGCAACGATTCAAATATTAATAGAAGGAAAAATCGGGTCAATAAAGATTTAGCGGCGCGCTGCCCTGGAAATTCAGGGCGGCGCGCCGTTTTTTGCTATTTTCCCGAAAAACTTTTCAAAAACATATAGACAAAAAGTCAAATTTGCGTTATAGTCTTATCAGAAGGTTAGCACTCGACGCCCCTGAGTGCTAACAGGAGGGGCAAGCAATATGGATGAAAGGAAACAGCGCGTCCTGCAGGCGGTGGTGCAGGACTATATCGAATCGGCGGAGCCGGTCGGGTCGCGCACCATCGCGCGGCGGCACGATCTCGGCGTCAGTCCGGCGACGATCCGCAACGAGATGGCCGACCTTGAAATGCTCGGCTATCTTGAGCATATCCATACGTCCTCCGGGCGCATCCCCTCGTCGAAGGGTTACCGCTTCTATGTGGACGGGCTGATGCAGCCGACGCAGCTCTCCGACGAGGAGAAGACGCAGATCGACCGCTGGTATCGGGCGCGGGTCAAGCGTATCGAGGAGGTTTTCCAGGAGACGGCGCGGCTGATTTCCCATGTGACGAAAAACGTCGCGCTGGTGCTGGCGCCGCAGATGACGAAGTCGGCTTTCCGCTGTCTGCAGTTCCTGCCGCTGGACGACAGACGCTCGGTGGCGGTGCTGATGACCGACGCGGGCTTCATCGAGAACCGCATTGTCGCGATGCCGTCGGGCGCGAGCTTCGAGGATTTTCAGCGTATGGCGCGGGTCATCAACGATTGTCTCGCCGGCTGCACGCTTGACGCGATCCCGAAGGCCGCGTACCGGAAGATTCGCTCGGAGATTTCCGACGAAGAGCTTTACGAGGCGGCGCTGGACGTAATCAGCCGCGCCCTCGACGACCGGGAGGGACGGGACCGGCTCTATCTCGGAGGCACGCGGGAAATGCTTTCCCAGCCGGAGTTCCGGGATGTGGAACGGGTCAAGGAAATCCTTTTGATGCTGGAGGAAGAACAGCTCCTGAAAGAAATCCTCTCCGCGCATCTCGGCGACGGGCTTCGCGTGACCATCGGGCAGGAGAACGACTACAAGGGGATTCAGGATTGCAGCATCGTTACGGCGACTTACCATCTGGACGGCGAGCTTCTCGGAACGATCGCGGTGCTGGGCCCGACGCGGATGGAATACGGCAAGGCGATGTCGCTCCTCGGCTATATGAACGAGCATCTGTCCGACGTGGTACGTAGGCTGGGCTGGCAGGGCTAATGTAACGGAGGGACGCGAAAATGAACCGTAAGAGAGGCAAGATGATCATGGCGGCGCTGTTTAGTCTTTTGACGTTCCTCGGACTCGGCGGGTGTGCGTCGGCAATCGACAGACCCGAATGCGGCGGCACGACGGACAAGACGGATAGCAATGCGCCGAAGACAATCGTCTCCAAAGACCTTACAGGTTTTTACGCGCATTTCTATCTGCGGGGCGAATGGTCACCCGGAAAGGGAGACCGGTTCTACACCGTCGAAGTGCGGAAGAACGAGCAGGGCGTATTGACGGCTACCGTCTGGACGGACTCCCTGAAAGACGCCTGTGTCAGCCTTCCCGCGGACGAAAAGCTGCTGGCGAAGCTGCAGTCCATTATCGACGAACGCCATTTGGCGGGAAATAACGGCGTCTACCGCGTGACGGCGGGACTTCCGCCGGAATTCCAGAAATGCCATTTCAACGCGAACTACGCTTCGGGGGAAAAGATAGAATTCACCGAGAACAACAATCCCGACGCGGAGTGGACTCGGGAGACATATCTCGCCTTCGCGGAATGGTTCGCCGAAAAGGGAGACGAATCCCTGCTGCCGCCGAAGCTCGTCTACGGACCGGTCAAGAAATGTTCCTTCACCCTTTCCGAGAACGGCAGGAAGATTCATATCAGCCCGGTTCATGTGCAGGAAGAAAAGGCCATCAATGGAGAGCAGCTTCTCCTGGGCAGGATGAACTACGACGCAGCGGCACAGAAATGGGGGCGGGAGGACGATTTCACGCTGTTCCCTGAGGACTATCTGCAGCAGATCCACGCGATCCTGTCCGCCCACGATCTCCGCGCCTTTGATTACCACTCGGTGCTCTATAAGGAGCGGAAGATGACGAAAGAGGAGAAGGATTTTTTCCGCCCGGCGCTGCAGATTCACGTCGATTTCGAGGACAACAAGTCGCTGCGGATCGACGTCAACGACGCGGGCGATCTGGAGACGCTTCAGCCGCTGGTGAAGGAGCTGCTCGCGTACCATGATTCCCTGTTCGACGAGGAGTGAGCGTTATGACGGCGTTTGAGAAAGATAAAATGAAGAAAAAGGATGAGGCAAGCTTGGAGGAAATGAAGGAACAGATCGAAGAGGCGTTGGCCGACGAAATGGCGGAGCGCCGCGCGTTCAACCAGGACGCACCGGAGGAAGCGCCGCCGCAGGATAGCGGCGAAACGCAGGCCGGAGAATCGGAGGAGACGGTGCCGGAAGATGCGGATGCGATCCGCGAGAAATACGAGGCGGAGCTTGCCGAAAAGGAAAACCGGTATTTGCGCTTGCAGGCGGATTTTGAGAATTTCCGCCGACGCACACGGCAGGAGAAGGAAGAATTGGCCGCCGTCGTCACGCAGAATCTTTTGAAGGATCTCCTGCCGTTCCTCGACAATTTCGAGAGGGCGCTGGCGGCCGGGGGAAACGATGAAGGCGGGCTTCGCGCGGGCGTTGAGATGATGTACAAGCAGCTTGTGGAAGCGCTGAAAAAGGAAGGGCTTGAATATATCGAGACGAAGGACAAGCCCTTCGACCCGAACTTCCATCAGGCCGTCATGCGCGTCGAGGACGCGGAGAAGGAAGACGGCACGATTGTCGCCGAGCTGCAGAAGGGCTATATGGTGAAGGGGCGCGTCATTCGTCCGAGTATGGTGCAGGTAGTCGGCAATTAGCCATTGAAAGGCAATTCGCGGCAAAAGCCGC
>CAMVIO010000189.1 GCA_947167555.1 uncultured Selenomonadales bacterium | reverse complement strand
TGATCGTGTCCGTGGTCGTGCTCGTGCTCGTGATCGTGTCCATGATCGTGTCCGTGATCATGCTCGTGATCGTGGTCATGCTCATGTTGGTGCTCGTGTCCGTGGTCATGTTCATGTTCGTGCTCATGGTCGTGCTTGTGCTCGTGTGACATCTTGACACTTCCTTTCGCGAAGATTCCCTATTTCGTACAGCAGTGGCAGGCCACCAAATGGCCCGGCGCGACTTCCTGCAGCGTCGGCTTCGTATGATGGCAGGCGTCGACGCAATCCGGGCAGCGGTTGCTGAACGGACAGCCCTGCGGCAGATCCAGCGGGCTGGGCGGCTCGCCCTCGATTGCCTTGATTTTCTGGGAAAAGTCCATCTTGAGGTCGAAGACGGAGTTCAACAGCGCCCTGGAATACGGATGGCAGCAGATATCGGAAAGCCCCTCGCCCGGCATGACCTCGACGATATTGCCGAGGTACATGACCGCCACCTGATGGGCAAAGGATTCGATCAGACCCAGATCGTGGGCGATAAAGCCGATTGCGATGTTCTTCTCCCGCTGCAGGCGCGTGATCAGTTCGATGACCGTTTTCTGCACGGAAACGTCCAGCGCGCTTGTCGCCTCGTCCATGACGATGAACTCCGGCTCAAGGGCGATAGCTCTCGCGATGGCCACGCGCTGGCGCTGACCGCCGGACATGTTATGCGGATACCGGTCCGCGAAGTCCCCCGGAAGTTCTACCAGTTCCAGCAGTTCCCTCGCTTTCGCGTCCACCTCGGAGGAGCTGATGCGGTTATAGTTCAGCAGCGGCTCGCAAACAATCTCCTTGATCTTCATCTTGGGATTGAAGGACGTGGACGGGTCCTGGAAGACCATCTGGATATGCTGGCGGTTTTCGTGCAGCTCCGCGCCCTTCATCTTCGTGATGTCCTTCCCGTGGAAGAAAATCTCGCCTTCCGTCGGGGTATCGAGCCAGACCAGGAACCGCATGAAGGTACTCTTGCCGCAGCCGGACTCTCCCACGATGCCCAGCGTCTTTCCTTTATAGAATTTCAAATTGACGTCGTTGCAGGCGGTCAGCAGACGGCCGTCGTTGGTGGGAAACCGACGGGTCACATGCCGCGCCTCAATCAGCAAATCCTTTTCATCAAACATAGCGTCTACCTCCCAAGGTCGGCACCGCGTCCAGCAGCAGCTTCGTGTATGGATTGGTCGACTCGTGGAGTATATACTCGCGTTCGCCCCGATCGACGACCTCGCCGTGCTTCATGACCACGATCTTGTCGCCCATATAAGCGGCTACGCCGAGGTTATGGGTGACGATAATGATGCTGGTGCCGTACTCGTCGCGAAGCTCCATGAACTGGCGGACAATCTGCGCCTGCGTCGTCACGTCGAGCGCCGAGGTCGGCTCGTCGGCCAGGAGCAGCTTCGGCTGGTAGGTCATGCCCATGGCGATGCCGACGCGCTGGCGCTGGCCGCCGGAAAGCTGGAACGGATAAGACCGCATGATGCGGTCGCCGTCCGGGAGCCGCATCCGCTCGATCATCTCGACGCCCTTCGCCCAGGCGTCCTCTTTCGAGATGTCCTCATGAGTGCGGATATATTCCACATAGCTGTCGCCAATCAGCCGCGTCTGGTTCATCATGGCGCCGCTGTCCTGAAAGATCATGGAAATATCATGGCCGCGCAGCTCGCGCCATTGCTCGTGGGTCAGGCCCAGCAAATCCATGCCGTCGTAAGTGATGCTGCCGGCGGAAACCCTGCCCCCTCCGGGAAGCAACCCCATAGCCGCACGGATTACCGTGGTCTTGCCGCTGCCGGACTCGCCGACGATACTGCAAATCTCGCCTTTCTCAAGGCTCATGCTGACTTTCTTGACCGTAAGGTTCTTGCCGTAGGAAATATCTACGTCCTTGATATCCAATAATGACATGATATTCCCCCCTTACTCTTCCCGCGGATCCAAAATATCCCGGAGATTATCGCCGAGCATATTGAAGACCACGACCGTGATAAAGATTGCAAAACCGGGATAGATCATCATCCAGGGGGCCGACTGCATGAAGTCGCGGCCCTCGTTCAGCATGGCGCCCCATTCCGGTGTCGGCGGCTGTGCGCCGAAGCCGAGGAAGGACAGCGCCGAAAGCTCCATCATCATGCCGCCGATATCCGTCGCCGCCGTGATGACAAGCGTGGTGATCGTATTCGGCAGCATATACTTCCAAAGCATCCGCCAGGTGCTGGACCCGGTGACAATCGCCGCGTACACGAAATCCGTGTGGCGAATCTTCAGCACCAGCGAGCGCGCCATACGCGCGTACTTGGGCCATGTGACCAGCGCGATAGCGATAATCGCGTTGCGCATGCTGGCGCCCAGCATACCGGCTACGGCAATAGCCAGAACAAGGCCAGGGAAAGCGATCATCATATCGGCGATGCGCATGATCACGGCGTCCACCCAGCCGCCGAAGTAGCCGGAGACCACGCCGAGCGCCGTGCCGATCACGAAAACCAGGGCCACCAAAATAAACGTGGAAACAAGCGAGATACGGGCACCGTACAGAACACGGGAATAAATATCCCGTCCCATCTTGTCCGTACCGCAGACGTGCGCCGCGTCCGGCTGCATAATGGCGTCCTTCAGATCGCCGGCGGTCGGATCGATGCCGCCGGAAAGCACCGGAGCAAAAATGGCGATCAATATAATGATAATTGCCAATACAGAGAACAGGACAAAGCCCCTGTTGCTCAAAAACTTGTTCTTTGTCGTCGTATCCATACGCTTACCTCCTCAACCGCATGCGGGGATCCACATAATTGTAGGAAATATCCACAATCAGGTTGATCAGCATATAGATGACGGAAACCCACAGCACATAGCCCTGGACCAGGAAATAGTCGGCGGACATGATGGCCGCTACCGCGAGATTTCCGAGCCCCGGATACGAAAAAATAATCTCGACGACGCTGGTGCCGCCCAGCAGGGAGCCGACCGACAGTCCCAGCATCGTAATCAGCGGCAGCAGTGAATTCGGCAGCACGTTGCGCCACAGGATCTGGTTTTCCGACACGCCGCGGGCGCGGGCGCCGATCACATAATCCGAATGAAGCTCTTCCAGCACCGCCGTGCGAACCTGACGCGTGTATTTCGCCGTCATGGCAACGGCCAGAGTCACCGCCGGAAGGATCAGCGACTCAAAGTCGCCGGCAGAAGAGACCACCGGCAGGAGTCCCATCTTGACGCAGAAAATCAGGATCAGCATCAGGCCCAGCCAGTAGTTCGGAATCGATACGCCGAAGAAAGTGACGGCGCGCACGATATAGTCGATAGGTTTGTTGTGGTTCACGGCGGAAAGCACGCCCAAAGGAACCGAGAATAAAAGCATGAGTACAGTGGCGGCCAACGTAAGCTTCAAAGTCGGCCACAGGCGATCCATCAAGAGTTCCGCCACGGGCTTGTTCAGCATGAAGGAGTCGCCGAAATTGCCCCGCAGGCAGCCCAAAACCCAATCCACATACTGGGTAAAAAACGGCTTGTTCAGTCCCAGCTTCACGCGCATCTCTTCAATCATTTCCGAAGTGGGCATGACGCCGGCATGCGTATAGATATTTCGCGCGGGGTCGCCCGGCGACAGATATGTCAATAAAAACGTGATAAAGCTGATACCGATCAGCACGATCAGCATTTGCAGCAGTCTGGAAACAATTTGGTTCTTATTCATTGTCTTCTCTCCCCATCATAGGAGTCTTCAAATAATTCTACAAAGGGATACGGAATACCGTATCCCCTTGCAGTTTCTTTTGTAGTTTCCTGTTTTACCGATTACTTCGCACCTGCCGGTTTGATCTCGTCGGTAATCCAGTAATAATCCAGCGGATAAATGTGAGCCTTGCCAACCTTTTCGGTGTTGTAGACGATGCAGCTGTTGTAATAGCCGTCGACCAGAACAGCCGCCTCGTCGATCAGGATCTGCTGAAGCTGCGTCATAAGCTCAGTGTAACGCTTCGGATCCATGGTGGTCTGCAGTTCTTCATAAGCCGCGTCATAGGCGTCGCTCTTGAAGCCGCAGTAATTGTCCTTGTTCTTGCTCCACCAGTTGCCCATGTAAGAAGTATTGGAACCGGCAATCATGGTATTCCAGTTGTTGTTGTTGAGGTCGTAGTCGCCGGCCACCAGCTTCGTCCACTGGTCGTCCGAGCTGCCGTACTCGCTCTTCACGCCGATGCCGATTGCCTTCAGGTACTGGGTATGGGCGTCGGAGAAGTCGTTCAGCAGGCGGTTCGCATAGGAGATATAACGGAGCTGGATATTCTGCCCGTTCAGCTCGCGGATGCCGTCGCCGTCCGTATCCTTGATACCTGCGGCGTCAAGAATCTTCTTGGCCTCTTCCGGATTGTATTCGTCCGGATTCTTCAGCTTGTCGAAGCCCTGTCCCAGAGAGCTCGGGATAACCGACGGACCTGGGCTGTACAGATTGCCGATGGTGTTGGACTTGCAGATGGCCTTGTAGTCAATAGCCTTGTGGATAGCCTGACGCAGCGCCTTGTTGGCCAGCGGGCGGCCTTCCTTCATGTTCATCCAGCTGAAGCCGCAGCGGGTACCGGCGGTAATCTCCACCGTGAACTTCTTGTCTTCCTGCATGGCTTTCAGATCCGCGACGTTCATGATATTCTCGGCCAGGTCGG
>CAMVIO010000188.1 GCA_947167555.1 uncultured Selenomonadales bacterium | reverse complement strand
CCGCCAAAAGCGCCAGGAGCAGCGCCGCCGTCCGCAGCAGATTGTCCCAGAAAAAATCTTGCAGGGACGCGGAAAAATCCGCCGCCCGCGAGAGGAGATACGCTTTCGCGTCCCGCGCCGGTTGCACCACCACGTCCCGCTCGATCAGCGTGCCGAAACTCCAGCCAAGGTTCTTAATCGGCGCGTAGGCGAGATAATATTCTTTTCCCCCCAGCGTCACCAGCGATACATCGGACAGCCCCCGCGCCATGCAGCCCGCTTCCAGCGCAAAATCCTCATCCTCGTATTTCCGCAGATCGTTCTTCGGTTCCGACGGGGCGAGCGGGCCGCTCGTTTCCGAGGAAAGCAGAACTTCCCCTTTGGAGTTCAATATAAAATTGATGCCATGATCCCCAAGGGTGTTGTTCGCTATCACACTGTACAGCAAAGCGATGCTGGGGGAGATGCTCGCCACGCCCGCGAAGCCGTTTTCATCGTAATAGGGCGCCACACAGGAAATGACAGGATAGCCCTCCACGCCGACATACACATCCGTGAAAACGGTTTTCCCGGTAGCCTCGATTTCTCGATACCAAGGGCGTTCTCTCGGATCGAAAGAGGGAGCGTACCAGTCCTCGCCAAACTCCACGAACTCCGCGTCCTTCGACGTAGTATCCACGCTGATGATATACCCGCGTTTCGAAGCAAAGTAATAGGTCAAATCGTAACCGTCGTCAATGCTCTCCGCCCAAATGGCCAAATTTTCGGCGGCGTTCGAGGCAATCCGGGCTTCGGGGAGTACCTCCTCGATCCCGCCGCTCTCCCGGAGCGCGGACACAAAAAAGAGGTATGGCTCCCTGGAGCGGATGGGGACTTCGCCCGCCACGGGGAGTTCGATGGGAGAGTACTCGTCCTTGTGGGTCAGAATCCGCGTCATCGAGTTGGCGAGAAGCTTCGTGTCTTCCTGGAGCCGCCACATGTCGGTCTCAATGCCGCGGGCCTTTTCCTCCGCGAACAGGGCGAACCGTTTCTTCGCCTGCCCGTCGGCAATCTCCTCGGCAAACGCGGCGGCGGATTCTCCCATTTTCGTGCCGCTTTCGAGCGCCTGCGTCTGCACGCCGTACAGCCCGAAAAAAGAAACCGTCTCGAACGCGAGAAAGGAAACAAGCCCCGTCGCCAGCAGCAAAAGAAAAATCCGCCGCTCAATGCCCGTCTTGCCGCCCAAAGAATCACCTCCCGTCCCTCGGTTCTTTCCCCACAATCAGCGTGCTGGCGATATTGTTGGTCACGTTGCCCACGGTGTTGGTCATGCTGACGATGGGGTCGATGCACAAAAAGAGCGCCACCGCGCCGACGGGGACGCCGATGGCCTCGAATATGGAAGAAAGCCCGATGAAGGTCGAGCCGGGACAGCCCGGCATCGCGAAGGAGACGATGAAGGCCGAGAGCAGGAGCAACAGGAGATTGTTCGCGTCGAAGGCAATGCCGACCGTCCGGGCCATCAGCACGGAAACGAGAATCAAATAGACCCCGACGCAGTTCATATTGAACTGGATGCCCACCGGCAGCGTGAACATCGCCTTTTTCTTGCTGACGCCCAGCTTCTCCTCGCATAAGGCAAGCTCCTTCGGAATACAGGCGTTGGAACTGTCCAGCGCGAAGGGGATGGGGGCGAAGGCCACGGCTTCCTTCAAAAAAGCGGCAAAGGACATGCTCCCGAAGGCGGCGACGAACGCTGCGGCAACGAGCATAACGAGAACCGTCCCCGCCACGTTCGCGAGCAGGACTTGCCCCAGCGAAAGCAGCACGTCAAAACCTACGGACATCATGAGCTTTGCCATGGAAGCAAAGACCACCAGCGGAATGAACTGCACGACGACATCCAGGACATCCATGCACAGGCGGTTCATGATTTCAATGAGCTCCTTCGCCAGCATCGCCCTGTCCCCCGCCCGGTTGATCATCACGCCGAAAAGGCAGGCGAGAAACAACACTTGCAGGATGCTTCCCCCGGAAAAGGGCGTGACGAGGCTGTTCGGCACGATGCCCACCACCATGTCCCGCAGGGAAAAATTCGCCGACGCGCCGCCCGCCGGAATCATCGGCAAAAGCTCCGGCATCCCGTCACGGAACAGGAAAAGCCCCGCCGCGACGCCAAGCACCGTAGTGACGAGGAGCTTCGCCAAGGAAACGCTGATGAGCCGCCCGCCGAGCCGCCCCACGTCCGAGGCGTCGGAAATGCCGGTGATGCCGGACAGCACCGCGAAAAAGACCATCGGCGCCATCATCATGGAAAGGGCGTTCATGAACATCGTCTGCACCGAAGACAGCAAGAGATGATCGATGCTTTGGGCCGCCGCTTCCCCAAGATGGCCCTTCATCAAAATCCCTGCAAGGACGCCCAGCGCAATCGCCGCGCAGACTTTACCCGTCTGCTTGCCGCTGGCCTCATGGACTTTGATGGAAACGATGTTTTCCCCGTTTTTTCGCCCGTAGCTGATTTTGTCTTTGTGCGCCAGCAAAATCGAAAGGCTGATGGCCTCTTCCTCGTCCGCCTCCGCGAGCGCCTTGGGCCCCGCCAACGGGTTGAACGCTTCCCCCTTTGCGGAAAGGATGAGGCTGACGTCGCCCCACCGCCGCCGAAGGCGGAGCGTTGCGGAAAAATCGCCCGCCGAAGCAGCGGCCTCCTCCATTCGGGAAAAGCATTCCTCAAAAAGCAGCTCGGCCGTCTGCCGCTCTTCCGGCGTCGTTTTCGTCTTGGAAAGTTCTTCTGCCAGCCAACGCACGGCCTCGCCGTAAGTTTCGCCGGTAACATGGAAAGTGTTGCTTTTCACAATCTTGCCTCTTTCTTGCCGATATATCTCGCATCAGGGAAAAAATCCCCTGGCCCGGAGGAAACGCCCTTGCAAATGTATGATTGCCGCGATACATCTCCCCCTCGGAATGCGGCTTGTTTTTTTCTGTCTGTCCTATTATACCCGCAAACAGAAAAGTGCGACAGGCTTTTTGAAAAATTTAATCCAAATCTTCCCCGTACAAAAAATAGCGGCAAGGCACCCTTTTAGGAAAAGCTGCCTTGCCCTTTACTTTTTGTCTTTCGGCTTCGGCGGAAAAAAGCCCGCCGCCGCCACCTCGTCCAGTTCCTCGTCAGACATGCGCCCGGCCATCGGCCATGGCACGCCCCGTTCCCGCTCCATCCTGCCCAGCAGTTCTTTCAGGAGAGGCTCACGCACCGGGCTCAGCAGGGAAAAATCGAACTCTTGCAGCAGCCCGTCTAATTTTGCATCCTCCACAGCGTCCGCCCCCCTTTATGATTCATTCCTGTATCATATCCCCGAATATACCCGCGAAAGCAAAAAATGTGACAAAAAAAGATTATTTTTTCTTCGCCGCCCATCGTTTTGTCAACAGACGCATATCGGACATAAAATGAGGGCATAAGAATGTGATACGATTGTCATAGCCTCCTGCAAAAACCACTGCAATCAAGCCATTGCCCCCGCGCTGTGCGGGGGCTTTTCCATGCTTCCTTGTGCCTATACGATTATTTTCACGCCGTTTCGCACATATCAGCCTTTCGGCTTATTTTTTGTTCAACGTAACCGCACCGTGAACGGCATTTCCGAGGTCCACGGCCCCGCTGGCAATGGCGATCGCTCCCGCCCCGGCGCCAACGCCGGTGGCGCACATGACCGTGCCGACCGCGATATTGCCCACGGCGCTTACCGTGTTTACGATCAGCTTTGTACGTTTCTTTGCATCGTCGCTCATGGGGAGCTTGTCCACGAGGCAGTTCACGCCTTTCGCCGCGAAGCTGAACACCGAGCTAAAGCTAACGCCGCCGGCCACCTGCTCCAACTCCTCGTCGGAGAGTTTCTTGGAGTCCGCTCCGCCCTCGAACACCTCTCCGTGAAGACCCTTCAGGAAAAGGTTGGCGTAAACCGTGCGGAATTCATCGAACTCCTCCTTCGTGTAATTGCCCGGCACAGCCGCGACAGCCGCCGCGTAGGACTTCTCCGTGTCATAGACGCCCATGACCGCCTCGAAGAGTTCCAAGTCCTCGCCGAGCTTGTCCGCCAATTTTTGGATGTCCTTGTTTTGGAACGCCTTTGCGATCCGCTCCTCGGGCATCTCCTGAATCACCTGCGCCAGTTTCTCGCCGTCAATCGCATCCCGAAACGCCTGAATTTTTTCTTGATCCAAATTTGCCATTGTCAATTCCTCCTATGTTTTCTTTTCGCTTTCGCTGCTCTCGTCTTTCTGCTTATAGGTCAATTCCGAACCTCCTGCGGAAATCACCTCCTTTTTTTGATGTGGCTTGCATTTTGTTTTCTGTCTTATATACCTGCGAGCGGGGAAATAGTGACAGGATTTTGAAAAAATTTTTTCCTTCGCTTCTTTTCCCGCGACCAGCGTGTCGGCGATATTGCCGATCACGTCGCCCACGGCGCCAATCATGCTGACCGCCGGGTCGATGCACAGAAAAACCACCGCCGTGCCGACGGCCTCGAAAACGGAGTGTACCATCTCCCCGCCGGAACGCAAACCACTTTCATGTCGCGTTTGCCAACGGCGCAACAACACGGCAGCCCTTCGTTCTTGCTTTTTGCACCGGAATCCCTTATGATAACGAGCAAGGGCGTAGGAACTCCCCCGCCATCCATGAATGAAAGGAGAAGCAATCGGGCTCTGCATCGGCCTTGCCGGCGCGCT
>CAMVIO010000187.1 GCA_947167555.1 uncultured Selenomonadales bacterium | reverse complement strand
GTTTTGGCAAATGCCCAGCATCGCCGTCTCCACCGCGATGCGCGGCTCCGTCGTCCAGCGGAGCTCAGCCAGCGCGTCGTGCAATCGGCGGAGCATCGGCAAGAACGCGGCCTTGGGGAAAAGCGACGCCATTTCCTTCAGCACGGCCTCGTCCGTCTCGTAGAGCTCCACGCCGTCCGGCACACCCGCCGCCTGATAGACCATCGCCGCCCGAAGCTGCGCGATCATCTCCGTCACAAGCTGCTTCGCGTCTTTCCCCTCAGCGAACACGTCCGCCGCCGCTGAAAGCGCCTCTTTCGCGTCCTTCGCCGCCAGCGCCCGCAAAATCCTGACCACGCTTTCCCTGCCGATCAGGCCCAAGATGTCCCGCACGAGGGTTTCCGTGACCCGGTCTTCCGCCAGCGAAACGCATTGATCGAGCGTCGACAATGCGTCCCGAAGGCCGCCGTCGGCTTCCCTTGCCACGAGCGCCAGCGCCGCGTCGTCCGCCGAGATGCCGGACGCCTGGACGACCTCGCGCAGCCGTTCCTCGATGTCCTTTGCCGCAATGCGTTTGAAATCGTACCGCTGGCAGCGGGACTGGATGGTCGCGGGAACTTTCTGGAGCTCCGTCGTCGCGAGAATGAACACCACATTCGGCGGCGGCTCTTCCAGCGTTTTCAGGAGCGCGTTGAACGCCTCGCTGGTCAGCATATGTACTTCGTCGATGATATATACCTTGTACCGCCCCATGGCCGGAGCGAACTTCACCGTCTCCCTGAGCTCCCGGATCTCGTCAATGCCTCGGTTCGAAGCCGCGTCGATCTCCATGACGTCCATCGACGTGCCGTCGGCAATCCGTCGGCAGCTCTCACACTCGCCGCAGGGCTCAGCCGTCGGTCCCTGCTCGCAGTTCAGCGCCTTCGCGAGAATTTTCGCGGTGCTCGTCTTGCCGGTGCCGCGCGGCCCGGAAAAAAGATACGCGTGCCCGACACGCCCGCCAACGACGGCCTGCGCCAGCGTCCTGCTCACATGCTCCTGCCCCACCAGCTCAGAGAAAGCTTGGGGACGCCATTTCCGATAGAGCGCCATATAGGTCATGCGCTTCACTCCTCATTCTTATATCAAAGAAGCCGCCGCGTGAAAATTGACTTCCTGCGGCGGCTTTCCTTTCTTCTCTATCTCCTTGGCTGGAACGGCGGGATCGGCATTCCGTCATCCTCGTGCATCGTCAGCGGCGGGATCGCGTTCCGCCGATTGGCGAGGAAATCCGGCACCTGGATCTCGAAATCCCTTTTGGGCGCGGGCATTTCCTGCGGCGTCGGCATAGGATTCTGCGCCATGCCGGTTTCCGTCGGCATCGAAACGGGAGGCCTGTTCTGCGCCATCGGCTGGCGTTTCCCCGTCGTCGGCTGATCCCCCCTGACTCTCGGCGTACGATACAGATCCGCGCTGTCGACAAAATCCGTCGCCACCAGCGTCGCCCGCACCGTATCGCCCAGCGACGGCTCCTGAATCACGCCGAAAATGATATTCACATCGGGATGGGTATGCTCCATGACATACTCCATCGCCTCGTTCACATCGAAAAGGGACAGTCTCTGGTCGCCGCTGATGTTCATGACCAAGCCCTTCGCCCCGTTCAGCTCACGCTCGACCAGAGGGCTCTCGATGGCGCGCTGCACCGCCTCGACGACGCGCCCGATCGGGCTCTCGCCAATCCCAAGCAGTGCGTCGCTGGAATGGCTCTGCCGGAAAATCGAAACCACGTCGGCAAAATCCACATTGATAACGCCCGTCGTCAAAATGACTTCCGAAATGCACAGGATTGCCTGACGCAGAATGCCGTCTGCCGCCTTGAACGAATCCACCAGCGTCATCCGCTTGTTTTCCGTCAGCTTCATCAGGTTGTCGTTGTGCACGACAAGCAGCGCGTCCAAAGCATCCCGGAGCGCCTCGACGCCCTCGTCGGCCGTCCGCACCTTGCGTTTTCCCTCAAAAGAAAAGGGCACTGTCACCACGCCGATGGAAAGCATGCCGAGCTTCTGCACGAGCTTCGCTATGACCGGCGCCGCGCCTGTCCCGACGCCGCCGCCCATACCCGCCGTAATGAACACGAGATCGGCGTCCCGAAGCGCCATTTCCAGCCGTGCAAGATCGCTCTCCGCCGCCCTCTCGCCGACCTCGGCCACGCCGCCGGTGCCGCGTCCGCGCGTCAGACGTTCCCCGATCTGCAATACTTCTATTCCCGCTTCCTGCAAAACCGCAAGCTGCTTCGCGTCCGTATTCACCGCAATCAATTCAATGCCGGGAATCTTGTCCTCGGACAATCGTAAAAGCACGCTGTTTCCGCCGCCGCCCACGCCGACGACCTTGATCCGGACAACGGCCTTCGTGATCCCCGCCGCCAAAGTCTCCATAGGGTCAAACGCCTCCCTCACGGAACTTTACAATAGTCAAATATATTATATATTATTCGCGCTCCGCGCTCGATTTCCTGCAAAAAATCATCGTCTTTTTTTCCACTCTTTGCGCACGAATCCGCCCGCCTGCGACACAAGCATTCCCGCTCCCATCAGCACGCATCCGGCAATCTCCCTCGACGATAGTATCTCGCCGAGCACCAGCCATCCGGCCAACGCGCCGAAAAGCGACTCGAGGCTCATGATGACCGCCGCAGGCGCGGGATCGGCTTCCCGCTGCCCGACGATCTGCAGCGTGAACGCGACGCCGGTGGAAAGGACGCCCGCGTAAAAAATCGAGAACCACGCCGCCGCAATATCCGCCGCCTTCGCCGTCTCAAAAGTCGCCGCCGTCGCAAGGTTCAGCAAAAACACGACGACGACCTGCGCCAAAGACATGGCGATCGTCTCGACCTTCGCGACGAAACGATCGATAAACAAGATGTGCGCGGTCCAGAAAAACGCGCAGCAGATTTCCAGGAAATCGCCAAATCCCAAGGACAAACCGTCTTTCACACAGAGAAGATACAGCCCTGTCACAGCCAACGCCGCGCCGGTCCAATGCTCGGCGCGGATATGCTGACGCAAGAATACGCCGGCCAGCGGCACGAGAATCAGGTACAGACAGGTCAGGAACGAAGCCTTTCCCGCCGTCGTGTAGAGCATCCCGTACTGCTGGAACGAGGACGCGACGAACATGATGCAGCCCGCCGCCGCGCCGACGCCAAAGCTCCGCATCGACGTCTCCCATCGTCCGAGCCCGCCCGAAAGCAGCCAAAGCGCGAAAAGCGCCAGCATTCCGAGCAAAAACCGCGCCGCGCCGTAAGTGAACGGCCCGAGCTTTTCCATGCCGACGGACTGCGCGACAAACGTCGTTCCCCAAATGAACGCCGCCAAGAGCAGGCATCCGTTTCCCCGCCAGCGCAAACGCAAAACCTCCAAACGACACAATGATATAAACAAAAAGACCGACGGAAAACCGTCAGCCTTTCATTTCTCTATGGTGGAGACGAGGGGGATCGAACCCCTGACCTCCTGCATGCCATGCAGGCGCTCTCCCAGCTGAGCTACGCCCCCGTTCAACGTACTGTGCTATTATACTAAAAAGGATTTTGTTTGGCAAGACATATTGAAAAGAAAAATTTCATTTCATTTCACAGCTGCGCCGTAATGCTTTTTATAATATTCTACGTATTCGCCGCTGGTGACGTGCTCCCACCAATCTCTATGCGCAAGATACCAGTCGATTGTGCGGCGGATACCATCCTCGAATCGCGTCTTCGGCTCCCAGCCGAGCTCCGCTTTCAATTTCGACGGATCGATCGCATAGCGGAGATCGTGGCCTTTTCGGTCCTCCACATGGCGGATCAGGCTTTCCGGCTTGTCCAGCGCTTTCAGGATAATCTTTACCACGTCGATGTTCCGCTTCTCGTTGTGGCCGCCGACATTGTAAAGACTCCCGTCCTTCCCCTTGCGGATGATCAGGTCGATTGCCGCGCAATGGTCCTCCACATAGAGCCAATCTCTCACATTCTCTCCCGCGCCGTAAACCGGCAGCGGCTTGTCCGCCAACGCGTTCAGGATCATCAACGGAATCAGCTTTTCCGGGAAATGATACGGCCCGTAATTATTCGAGCAGCGCGAGATGCTGACCGGCAGGCCGTATGTGCGATGATAGGCCTGCACCAGGAGATCGGCGGACGCCTTTGACGCAGAGTAGGGGCTGGACGTATGGAGCGGCGTCGTTTCCGTGAAGAACAGATCGGGCCGATCCAACGGCAAATCGCCATAGACCTCGTCCGTGGACACCTGATGAAACCGACGGACATTGTGCTTCCGGCAGGCGTCCATCAAGACCTGCGTACCGATTATATTCGTGTGCAGGAACAGCCCCGGCGTCTCAATGGAACGATCGACATGGCTCTCCGCCGCAAAATTCACGACAATCTCCGGCTGTTCCTCCGCGAACAGTTTATCCACCGCCGCTGCGTCGGTAATGTCGCCTTTCACGAAACGAAACTGCGGGGACTTCATCGCCTCTTCCAGCGTTTCCAGATTCCCCGCGTAGGTCAACGCGTCATAACAAATGATCCTGTCCCCGGGATGATTCGCCAGTTCGTAATAAACAAAATTCGAGCCGATGAACCCGGCTCCGCCGGTAACAACAATATTCAATCCGCTTCCCCCTCGCGCCGTCTTTCGCAATCAATGCATTCATTTTACAACGCCCCCGCATCATTGGCAAGAAAAAT
>CAMVIO010000186.1 GCA_947167555.1 uncultured Selenomonadales bacterium | reverse complement strand
GCTTTGTCCAGTTTCGCCGTAGTGTTCACGTCCACGGCGTTCACCGAGACACTTCCGGCGGCGGAAAGGTTCAGGGAAGGTATCTGCGCCGGGTCTTGATTCGCCAGCGCCGCTGCGTTGTTGCCGCCTTGTTCTTCGTTTTCCACATGTTCGATGGCGTCCTGCATATTCTGTTGTACGTCCGCCGCGCCCTGTTCCGCTTGCTGATCCGCCTGCGCTTCCGCATTCTGTAGACCAGCGTCGTCCTCCACCACATCCCCCGGATTGACCGCGTCGCCCTCTTGCTGCTGCCCGTTGGCCTCCCGGCTTTGGGTGGAAATCGACCCGGCGACGGAAATCGTGTTGACGGCGCCGTCGGTCAGCGCGTCCATATTGACCGCCGCTGCGTCGAGAGCACCGGATACCGCCACGGTATTGTCCGCGCCAAACTTCGTGATGCCCACGGAGACGCCCGCCGCCGAGCCGTTGGAACGGGAAATCGCGCCCACGAGGTTCGTCACCGTGTTGTTCATATTGCCCGTAACGTCGATACCGCTGTATCTTCCGCCAACATCCGACGACTTTGCAACAATTTTCGAGCCTTCGCCCACGGTGACGCCGCTTTTCGCGTCGCCCGTCAAAATGCCCACCATGCCCTGCACGCCGACGCTGGCCGCTTCGCCCGCGCCGAAGGTGATGTCCGTCACGATGGTATCGTTGTTGCCCTGCATCGTCACGCCGTTCCCGACAGACCCCGTTGTCGAGGCATAGCCCGTGATGCTCGCGTTTTTGCCGACGTCCACCGTGCTTTCCGTATCCCGCACGGCGACACCCACCGTGCCGCCAAAGGCATTCGGTCCGGAGGTGTTGTCGGAGACCTGGATAAGCTGCCCAATATCGGGAAAACTGTCCTGCATAGTCTGCAAGTGCAGCTTTTTTTCCACCCACTCCAAGAGCGGCGTGACATTCACGTTCACATTGACGATCCCGTTCATCGCCACGGAATGTTGGCTGGTGTCCGCCTTGACGTCCGCCGCGCCCGCCGCCGCGATGAGCTTCGTATAGTCGCCGATATGGACATTGGCGCGATTCGCGAGGTTGTTCACGTTGATTGTGCCGGCCACCGAGAGCTTCGTCTCTGGGTTGTCCTGATGGTTGAACTGCGCGTTATTGTTGCTGCCTACGGCATTGGCCGTGGCGGCGGCGACAAAATTGCCGTAGTTCTCCGGCTTCAGGAATTTCGTGCAGAAGTCATTGATGGACTGATTGATGGTCTGGATTTCATACCGATAATGATTGCCCCTCGCCGCGTCGATGCGCTGCATGGCGGCGCCCATGGAAACAATATCCTCGAAAAGCCCCATCACGGAGGTGGGCATACTCGTCACGCCGCTGCCGACATAGTTGTTGAGATCAAGGCCGACGGAAAGGGTCGCCGCCTGCCGAACGTCCTGCGCCGTTTTTTCAAACTGCGCCAGCTTGTCCACGAGGTCTTTTTCATCGTCGGTGAGAGTGCCATACGTTGTCTGTATGTCTTCAATGGCGGTCTTTATGGCGTTGAATATCCTTTCGTAGTCGGCGATGATGCCGTCGATGCGGCCCCAGTCGTGTTCACTGGCGGCATTCACGGAAACGGACGTGCCGGAAAGAACGGCGTGCTGATCCGCCGTGCCGTCCGCCACGGTGATTTTCGCGTCGTTTTCGATATTCGCCACCAGCACCGCCGCGTCGATTTCCGCCGTGCTCGCGTTGGCGGGGTTCAGGTTCATCAGCGTGCCCATGGCCGTCATGTTCGTGCCCTGGTTCATCTGGGTCTTGGCGTCGAGGGACACCGCGCCGTTTTCGGCGGTCAGCGCCGCCGTATTGCCAAGGGCGATCTCCGCCGTATGGGCCTCGTTCGCCACCGCGACGCTGGCTCCCACGGTCGCGTATTTTCCCAGCAGGGAAAGCGCCTTTTCGGCTTTTTCCTTCGCCTTCCGCAGCGCGGATTGCTCTACTGCCTGCACCACCGGGCCGGGCGCGTTTTCGTTCCCTTGCAGGAAAGCCTGCGCAGCGTTCTGCTCGATATTCGCGTTGGCGCCCCGCTGCGCGTCGGGCGGCGGCGGGAATCCCATCATCGCGTTGTTCGCGGAAATGTTGTTGCGGGTCGTTGTGTCCGAGGCGCTGACGCTGACGCCGTTCTTGCCGGAGAGCGCGCCCTCCACGCTGACCTTCGCCGCGCTGTCCTGATTGTAGATGGTAACGGCGGTGGCCGATACGGAGTCAGAGCTGGCGGCGACAATCGCTCCGAGGTCAGTGCTGTTCGACGCGCCGGCGGAGAGATTCACCGCGCCATCGCTGCTGGTGAGGGACGCGCCCTGCCCCACGGAGACCGCCGCTTGGTTCTTCGCGTCGCCGATGACCACCGCCGTATCGACATACGTCTGGCCCGCGGTGGGGTCCATGGAGGCGACGATGCCCATGCCGATCATCATATCCGAGGCGGAGGCGTCCACCGTAATGTCGCCCTGCGCGTCCAGATTTGCCCCGTCCGCGATATTGACGGCGACATCGTTGGCGTCGGCGGCATAGACCACCGTCGCGCCCGTGAGACGGTGAACAGGCGTCACCTCTGGCTCCTCCTCGCCGGGCTGGGGCGCGTGCTGTCTCGGATTGACATAGGAACTGTCGATGGATGTGGCAGCGATGGTGACGTTCACCGTGGTCGCCGAGGCTTTCGCCGAAATGCCGCTGGGCAGGACATCTTCGCTGCCTGGGCTGACGGGAACGTTCGGCGCTTGGGTCGCCGTCAGCACGGCATGATCGCCGATATTGACCTTTGCCTCCGAGTCCCGGTAGCTGTATATCGGCGTGACCCGAAAGGTGTCTTGCATCTTTTCGATCCACCCGAAGCTGTTTTGCGCGAACTGGCTGGCCGCCCGCCCTTGGGCGCTGATATTCGACCAACTGTCCGCGTCGTTGGTGCTGGCGTACTGGTTGAAGGTCGTGGCGCTGATGTCCACGTTCGTCCCCGTGATCGCGCCGTCCACGTCCGCCGTCGCCGATAGGAACACAACCTCGCCGAGAGGATTCGAGCCTTCGGGGATCCATGAGTTCAGCTCGCGCAGGTTGAGGTCGCGGATGTCGGAGAAAGACTTGTCCTTGTTCACCGCCGTCGCCGACAGCGTGACGCCGCCCCGGGAGGAAATGCTCGTGCCTTGCTCCACGGAAATTTTCGCGTCGCGCTCCTTGTAACCGGCTGCCGCCAGCACTTGGTCGGAAGCCGCCTTGCCCGTGCTGGTGGCCACGGCAGCGAGAACGATATCGCCGCCCATGCCCGGAGTAGCCGTCAATGTGCCGCCGTTCATGCCGGATGCCACGCCGTCGATATTGACAAGGGAAGAAAAGTCGAGATTGTCCTCCGTGCGGATTGCCGCGAAAGCCCCCGGATCGGATGGCGTCTTGGGATCCGTTTTCACAACCTCAATCTTCCCCGCGCTCATTACGACGCCGTCCACCGCGTTCAGCTTCCCGGCGACGGAAATCGTGCCGGAAGGATTGATGGTCATGCCGCCCGTCAAAAGCGTAGTGGGGTCGAACGTATCTTTCACCGTGTTGCCGGAATCAAACATGGAATTGACGCCGGTCTGCGTCGGCGTGACGAGGTTTATGGCGCCCGCGTTGACCACGCCCGTCGCGCCCACGGTGATGCCTTCGGCGCTGACGAAGTAGAGGCTGCCGCCGACGTGTTTGTTTTGGTAGTCCTGAATGGCGTTGACCGTTCCGTTGATGTCAAATTTGCCGCTTTTCAGGATGTTCACCAAAGCGTTCGCGTCCGTGCCGCCCGCCGACGTGCGGAAAAAGAGATTCGCGATATTGCCGCTGTCGAGGCTGAACTTGTCGAACACGTTGAACGCGGCGTTATCCGTCTTTTGGTCGGCGAAGATGTTGTATACGCCGCCGTTCTGCGTAATCGCGCCCGTCTGTCCCGCCGGCTTCGTTATCTCGCTTGCCCGCGCGTGGATGGGCGACAGCAAAAAGCCCGCCGCCGCCAAGCCGACCGCCACGTGCTTTCCCCAATGGGCGTGCAGTCCGCTTTTCCGTTGCATTTTTCGCATGAATCCCGACATTTTCCTCATTCCTTTCAGCTTCCATGCCTACATCCAATCTTTGCCTTCCCCTTGAGGGGAGGGCTTATCTGTTTCTAAAACGCCGCCGTTGCCGTCAAATGTACCCTTGCCTTGTCTACCTTGCCTTCGTCCAGTTCCCGGCGGAGCGGGAAGCCCACCGCCACGTCCACCGACAGGATTTTCGCGATTTTTGCCCGAAGCCCCGCGCCCGTTCCAGCGAGGATATAATGTTCCGGGCGGTTCTCGCCCCAAAGCCCGCCGTAGTCGAAAAAACCGTACAGCGAAAGCGACTTGTCCTTCAAAAGCGGCACCGCGTATTCAATGCCGAGGCAATAGCCGTTGTCCGCGCCGATGGCGTTTTCCTTGTAGCCGCGCACGCTGTACGCGCCGCCAAGGAAAAACTGCTTCGACGCGCGAAGATTATCCCGCTCGCTCATTTGCGCGTTCGCCCGAATCGAGAGGAGCTGCCCGTCGCCGACGCCCTGCTGATAGAGCCAATTTCCCGCGAAGAATCCGTAGTCCTCCGAGGGCTGGAAACCCGCCATCATGGAGTTGTTTTCCCATCGCCCGCTCGTATAGGCGTAGCGGTGGTAAAAGGCGCGGCGCGG
>CAMVIO010000185.1 GCA_947167555.1 uncultured Selenomonadales bacterium | reverse complement strand
CATTTGCGGCCGGGGGGCCGTATCGCGGTCCTGACATTTCATTCGTTGGAGGACCGCATCGTAAAGAGCGCGCTGCACGAAATGGCGCGCGGCTGCATCTGTCCGCCGGGGCTTCCCGTATGTGCCTGCGGTCACAAGCGGGAACTGCGCCTTTTGGGGAAGGCGGGGAAGCCGGGGGCAGATGAGGTAAGGGGGAATCCGCGGGCGAAGAGCGCAAAGCTTCGCCTCGCGGAAAAAATGCCGGAGGAGCGTTGATTCGTGTGGATACGGAGCGCTTCTTCCCGGTCGGGGCTGTGCGATATTCGTTTGCGATTTTTCGCACCAGTTACCAAGCAAGGCGGAAAGGGGAAGCAGAATGGCTCAGGCAGTACGCAAAGTGTGGGTGGAAGAACCGGAACAGCAACCCGTCGTACGACGGACTCGTCGTCGGCGTCCGGCACAGGCAGTGCGGTCTTATGTGGATTCGGACCTTCGTTTCAAGGCGTTTGTTTTGTTCGTGCTTTTCGCGGTAACGGCGACAGTGACGCTGGTACGGAGCGAAGTAAGCGCGATGCGCGGCTATGAGCTGGTGCAGCTCCGGCAGGAGGCGATTCAGCTTGAACAGGAAAACAAGGGGCTTGAGCTGAAGATCGCCGAGCTGAAAGCGCCGCAGCGTATCAAGGATTTGGCGACGAACGAACTCGGCATGGTGGTGCCGAAAGAATTTTATTTCGCCGAAGGAAACAGATGAGAATAACAAAAGCGCTGCTGCTTGGCAGCGCTTTTTTCTTTTTATAGTAGAAAATATGTTCTCTGTAAAAATTTTCAGCTACGCCGTATAATATAAAAATTCATGGATATAAGTTGAAGAATTTTCGGGAGGAAACGGCATGAGAAAGAAAATCGGGAAGCTGGCGGCGCTGGTCGAGGGCGCGAAGGTCATCGGGAACGCTGACACGTTCATTACCGACATTGTGCAAGATTCGCGGCAGGCGACGAAGGGCGCGATGTTCGTATGCGTGGCGGGCGAGCATGTGGACGGGCACAAATTTATCCCCGACGTCAAGGCGAAAGGCGCCGTGGCTATCGTGACGGAGCGCGACATCGAGCCTCCGCAGGGAATTGCCGTGCTGAAGGTGCCGAACCTTGACGAGGCGCTGCAAATCATCGTGCCGTATTTCTTTGATATCCCGTCCCAGCGGCTTCGCCTGATCGGCATCACGGGGACGAACGGAAAGACGACGACCAGCTTTTTGCTGCGCTCGATCCTGCGTCACGCGGGTCACAAAGTCGGGCTGATCGGGACCATCCAGACGCTGATCGAGGAAGAGCAGCTGCCGAGCCAGAACACGACGCCGAATATCGTCGATCTCCAGCGGCTTTTGGCGCGGATGGTCGAGGAAGGCATCGAGTACGTCGTGATGGAGGTCTCGTCCCACGCGCTGGCGCAGAATCGCGTCGCGGGCTGCGAGTTCGATACCGCTGTATTCACGAACTTCACGCAGGACCATCTCGATTATCATAAGACGATGGAAAATTATCTCGAAGCGAAGGCGAAGCTGTTCGATTCCCTCGGCGGGCCGGGCATCAAGCCGGACAAGACGGCGGTGGTGAATCTCGACGACGAGAAGGCGCAGTATATCCTCGACCGTTCCAAGTGCAACCATATAACCTACGCGCTGGGAGAGGAGTCGGCGGACATTCGCGCGGTGGATATCAAGCTCGGGCCGCTGGGCTCGACCTTCACGATCCAGGGAGGATTCGGGCGGATGCCGGTCCGCACGCATATCGCCGGGCTGTTCAACATTTACAACGTGTTGTCGGCGACGAGCGCGGCGGCGGCGGAAAATGTACCGTACCAGGTCATCGGCGAGGCGGTTTCGGAGTTCCGCGGCGTACCGGGACGGTTCGAGACGGTGGACGCGGGCCAGCTTTTCAACGTGGTGGTCGATTACGCGCACACACCGGACGGGCTGGAAAATATTCTGCATACGGCGCGGGCAATTACCGAGAACAGGATCATTACCGTGTTCGGCTGCGGCGGCGACCGTGACCGCACGAAGCGCCCGATCATGGGACGAATCGTGGCGCAGCTGTCCGATATCGTGATCACGACCTCGGACAATCCGCGCACCGAGGATCCGGAAGCGATTCTCGCGGAGATCGAGGCTGGCGTTGCCGAGGTTATCGGCAAGAAAACCCATGAGAAGGTCACCGACCGCCGCGAGGCGATTTATCTGGCGATTTCGCTGGCACAGGCGGGCGACACGGTCATCATCGCGGGCAAGGGGCACGAGGATTACCAGATCATCGGCACGGAGAAGATTCATTTCGACGACCGTGAAGTGGCGAGGGAAGCGCTTGGAGGATTGAGCTGATGCCGCGTTTTGCACTGGATGAGATTGTACAGGCGACGGGAGCCGTCGTCACGGGCGGAGCGGGGACGATTTTTGCCGACGTGACAACGGATACCCGCACGATAGAGAAAGGCGCGCTGTTCATCGCTCTGAAGGGCGAACGGTTCAACGGCGAGGATTTTTTGCGAAAAGCGCAGGAAGCTGGCGCGGCGGGCGTCATTGTTTCCAACGGTTGTCCGGCGGAAAAGACGGATGGGCTTTCGATTGCCGTGCTGCGCGTAGCGGATACGCTGAAAGCCTACCAACAGATTGCCCATGCGTGGCGGGAAAAGTTTACTTTGCCTGTCGTTGCGATTACCGGTTCCAACGGCAAGACGACGACGAAGGACTTGACGGCTTCGGTGCTCGGGGCGAGCTTCCCGGTGCTTCGGACCGAGGCGAATTTCAACAACGAGATCGGATTGCCGAAGACGCTGCTCGGCCTTCGGGACGAGCATAAGGCGGCGGTGGTCGAGATCGGCATGCGCGGGCTTGGGCAGATCGAGGCGTTGGCGCCGATAGCCGCGCCGACAGTCGGCGTCGTCACGAATGTCGGCGAGACGCATATCGAGCTGCTCGGCTCGATCGAGAATATCGCAAAAGCGAAATCGGAAATGGTCGAAGCGTTGGGCGAGGGCGGCACGGCGGTACTGAATGCGGACGATTCCCGCGTTTTAGCTATGCGCGGGAAAGCGAAGAAAGGCGTTTCCGTAGTGACCTTCGGCGAGAGCGAAAACGCGGATGTGCGCGGTAAGGAAATCGTGCAGGACGGCATGGAATCGCGCTTCAATGTAACGTTCCCCGACGGGAAGAAGCAATCGTGCCGTCTTCCGTTGCCGGGACGGCACAATGTCTCGAACGCGCTGGCGGCTCTTGCCGTCGGCTATGTATTGGGGCTTTCTCCGGAAGCGATGGCGTCCGGACTGGAAGCGCCCGCGATGTCCGGGGCGCGATTCGCCTGCGAGAAACGCGGCGACGTCATGATTATCAACGACGCGTATAACGCCAGCCCCTTGTCGATGAGCGCGGCCATCCGCACGATGAAGGAAATCGCGAACGGGCGCCGCATCGCTGTGCTCGGCGATATGCTGGAGTTGGGTGACGTCGCGAAAGAAGCTCATCGGCGTGTCGGCGAGGAACTGGCGAAGTCCGGCGCGGCGGCTCTCGTGACACGGGGAACGCTGGGCGAGGAAATCGCCGCTGGAGCGGAAAAAGCGGGCATGACCGAGGTTTATCGCTGCGCGTCCCATGAGGAAGCGGCGGCGACGCTGAAAAAAATCCTGCGTCCCGGCGATACAGTGCTGTTCAAGGGCTCACATGGGATGCAGATGGACAAGATCATTGAGCTGTTGTAAAAATTTGGAGGTCTATTTTATATGGAAGTTTCTTCCGCGCTGAAAGCGGCGGTGGTTTCTGCTCTCGTCGTTTTGCTGACGGGCCCCTTCGTGATTCCGGAGCTTCGCAAGCTGAAATTCGGGCAGAGTATTCGAGAGGAAGGGCCGAAAAGTCATCAGGCGAAAAGCGGGACGCCGACCATGGGCGGATTGATGATTCTCGCTGCGCTGACAGCTGGCGCGCTTGTCGCGGCGGGCTTTGAGCCGTCGGTGCTGCTTGCGCTGTTTGTGACGCTGGGGCATGGCGTGATCGGCTTCATCGACGACTATATCAAGGTCGTGAAGAAGCGCAATCTCGGCCTTCGGCCCCGCCATAAATTTCTCGGGCAGGTCATCATGGCAATCGTCGTGGCTCTGATCGGCTCGATCTTTCTCGGCGTGACTACGGAGCTTTGGGTTCCGGTTCTCAATAAAACCGTGGATTTCGGTGTTTTCTATTATATCCTGATTTTCTTTGTACTCGTCGGCACGACGAACGCGGTGAATCTTACGGACGGTCTGGACGGTCTGGCGACAGGAACCGTGGCCGTAGCTGCGATTTGCTATGCGGTCGTCTGCGTTATGTTCGGGAAGGCGGCGCTCGCCTCCTTCTGTATTGCCGTGGCGGCGGCCTGTATCGCGTTCCTGCGTTTCAATGCGCACCCCGCGAAGGTGTTCATGGGCGATACGGGCTCGCTGGCTCTCGGCGGCGCGTTGGCCGCGGTGGCCATACTGACGAAGACGGAGCTCCTGCTCGTCGTCATTGGCGGCGTTTTCGTAATCGAGACGCTGTCCGTCATCATCCAGGTTTCATATTTCAAGCTGACGGGCGGCCAGCGGATTTTCCTGATGAGCCCGATCCATCATCATTACGAGCTCAAAGGCTGGAAGGAAACGAAAGTCGTCCGCGTGTTTTGCTGCGCGGGCGTGGTATTCGGGATTTTGGGGCTTTTGATG
>CAMVIO010000184.1 GCA_947167555.1 uncultured Selenomonadales bacterium | reverse complement strand
CCCAGCGCCCGAAGCTTTTTCTCATAGCGATCCAGGATTTTCTTCGGCAGCCGGAACTCGGGAATGCCGTAACGAAGCATGCCGCCGATTTTGTCCTTCCGTTCGAAAACGGTCACGTTGTACCCCTGCCGCGCGAGATTGACCGCCACGGTCAGCCCCGCAGGGCCGCTGCCGATAACGGCGACCTTCTGCCCCTTGTCCGGCTCCCGCGTCGCCACGAGGCGATCAAGATACGCGTCGGAAATGTAATGCTCAATGCTCGAAATCTGTACCGGGCTGTCCGACTCCTTCCCCTGCACGCAGTTGCCCTCGCACTGTCCTTCATGGTCGCAGACCAGCGAGCAGAATACGCTCATCGGGTTGTTGTCGAAGAGCAAAGCCCCCGCCTCGTTCAAATTCCCTTCGAGAAAAAGCTTGATCATTTCGGGAATATTCGTCTTCACAGGGCAGCCGTTCTCACGGCAGGTCGGAGTCGCGCATTGCAGACAACGCCGCGCCTCACGGATAACATGGATCGCCATTTCCTCACCTCATCGTGGAAGTTGGATTTTTTCTTTCTTAGTGTACCACAACTTTCTCGTTTTGCCTATCGCTCTTGTAACCGCAAAACATACATGCTATAATCACAGTGAAAGGTGCAAGCCACACGGCAGGCGGTCAAATCACGCCCCTGAAAGGGGGCGAAGCCGATGACGAAATACGATTTTTTCGCGCTGATTTTTATCTTCGCGTTATGCGTAATCGCTCTGAAAGCATGAGAAAAGCCGCCCTCCAGTTCCCACGCTGAGGCGGCTAATCTCTAGTCCGTTGATGTATCGGGGCTGACCGTTTGTCGGCGAGCACCTTTCTTTGTGTTTATTATATCCCGTTTTCTCGATTTCGTCAACGAATACTTATTCCGCGCGCGACACAAAACCGTAAATCTTCAACCATCCGCCATGGGTTGGCGCGAAAGACGTATTTTCCGCCGCGAAATCCCAACAATTCACCTTTTTTCATGTAAAAACCGCAAGCCCGGCACAATTTTCCGAGGCTTGCGGTTTTCTTATGCTTACTGCACATCCAACGCCGCCGTGATGAAATCGCGGAACAGCGGATGCGGTTTGTTGGGTCTTGATTTCAGCTCCGGGTGGAACTGGGAACCTACGAACCACGGGTGATCCTTTACCTCGACGACCTCGACCAAGCTGTCGTCGGGAAGCGTGCCCGCGATGACCATACCGGCCTTCGTCAGCTCGTCGCGGTATTCGTTGTTGAACTCGAAGCGGTGGCGATGGCGCTCCTGCACTTCCGCCTCGCCATACGCGGCCATCGTATACGTCCCCTCGCGGAGCTTGCAAGGATACGCTCCGAGGCGCATAGTGCCGCCCTTCTCCACGATTCCCTGCTGGGAGTCCATCAACGCGATGACCGGGTGCTTCGTCTCCGCGTTGAACTCGGTGCTGTGGGCGTCTTCCATTCCGCAGACGTTCCGCGCGAACTCGATGACCGCGCACTGCATGCCGAGGCAAAGGCCGAGGAACGGGATCTTGTTTTCCCGTGCGTAGCGAATAGCACGTATCTTACCCTCGACGCCCCGATCACCGAAGCCGCCCGGCACGAGGATTCCCTTGCAGCCGTCGAAAATCTCGTCCAGCGCCACATCCTCTTTTTCCAGTTCCTCGGAATTGACCCACTGGATGCGGACCTCGGCGTCGTTGGCGATGCCCGCGTGATGGAGCGCCTCGGTGACGGACATATAGGCGTCTGGCAGCGCAACGTACTTTCCGACCACGGCGACCTTGACCTTTTTCGTCGGATGCTGGATCTTGTAGACCATCTTTTCCCATTCTTCCATGTTCGCCGGGGAAACGTCCATATTCAGCTTTTCGAGGACGATACGGTCAAGGCCTTCCTTCTGCATCATAAGCGGCACTTCGTAAATCGTCGAGGCTGTGCGGTTCTCGATGACCGCGTTGACGTCCACGTCGCAGAACAGCGCCAGCTTCTCCTTCATTTCTTTTGAGAGCGGCTTTTCCGTGCGACAAACGAGGATATCCGGCTGGATTCCGATACCGCGAAGCTCCTTGACGCTGTGCTGGGTCGGCTTCGTCTTCAGCTCGCCGGCGGCGGAAATATAAGGCACCAGCGTCACGTGGATATACAGGACGTCGTTCTTGCCGACTTCCTTCTTGACCTGACGGATCGCCTCGATAAAGGGCAGGCTCTCGATATCGCCAACGGTGCCGCCGATCTCGGTGATGACAACATCGGCCTCGTCGGCTTTCGCCACATCGTAAACGCGCTGCTTGATCTCGTTCGTGATATGAGGGATGACCTGCACCGTCGAGCCGAGATAGTCGCCCTTGCGCTCCTTGTTCAGCACCGACCAGTAGACCTTGCCGGCCGTGATATTCGACATTTTCGTCAGGCTGATGTCGATGAACCGCTCATAGTGCCCCAGGTCAAGATCGGTCTCCGCGCCGTCGTCCGTCACGAAGACTTCTCCGTGCTGATAAGGACTCATGGTGCCGGGATCGATGTTGATGTACGGGTCAAATTTTTGGATCGTGACCTTGACTCCGCGATTCTTCAGAAGCCGCCCCAGCGACGCCGCCGTGATGCCCTTACCCAGCGAAGAGACGACGCCGCCCGTAACGAAGATATACTTTGCCATATTGACCTCCTAATAAGTACCGTATCAGTCCAGTTCAGCCTTCCTGAATGCTCTCCAGGAGTTTCTCGCGGCGGCGGGTCGATTTCGCGGCAGACGTCGACGCCGTGCTGCCGGCGGAGGAGCTGCTCCTCTTCGTCTCGGGCGGATTCCACTCCGTCAGTCCCCACATGCTTCCTCCCATGTGATGGAAACGGCTGTCCATATTGATCTGCGTGTAGACCTCCGAAATCGCATGAGAAAGGGACTGCACCGGCTTCGCCTTTTTCTTGATGACCTCCGTGACAAGGTCTTTGTAATAGATCGGCTCTCCCTTCTTGGAAAGAATGTAGTACGCGACGTCCGTCTCCGTGCTCTTTGCATAATTCATGATACCGCAAAATCCTCCTTACATTTTTTCAGGCGCGCTGACGCCCAATATGGAAAGCGCATGGCGAATCACCTGCGCCGTCTTCCCCGCCAACGCGAGACGCGCTCCCGCGAGCTGCGGCTCGACGCCCATGATCCGGCAACGGCTGTAAAAGCTGTGGAACGCACTCGCCATCTCATGCGCAACCCGCGCAATCCGCTGGGGCGCGAGATCGGCAGCCGCCTTCTCCACCTCGCGCGGATATTCCTCGATTTTCTTGATCAGGTCCAGCTCCGACTCGTCCGTCAAAAGCTCGAACGCGTCGCTCTCTTTAAGACCCGTCTCCTCCGCCTGTCGGAACACGCTCTTGATACGCGCGTGCGCATACTGGACGTAGTAGACCGGATTCTCGCTGGACTGGGACTTCGCCAGATCGATATCGAAATCCAGCTGGCTGTCCGGCGAACGCATCACGAAGAAATAACGTGCCGCGTCCGTACCGACTTCCTCGATCAGCTCCGCCAGCGTCACGCTCTCGCCAGTACGCTTCGACATCTTTACGGCCTCGCCGCCGCGCAGCAGGCTCACCATTTGGAGCAGCATGACCGTCAGGTTGTCCGGGTTGCCGCCCATCGCCTTGATGGCCGCCTTGACGCGGCAGATATAGCCGTGGTGGTCAGCGCCCCAAAGATTGATGACGCGCCCGAAGCCGCGCTCGAACTTGTCCTTATGGTAAGCGATGTCCGCCGCCAAATACGTCGGCTCGCCGCCCGCGCGAATCACCACGCGATCCTTGTCGTCGCCGTAGTCCGTCGAGCGAAGCCAAAGCGCGCCGTCTTTCTCGTAAATGTTCCCGTTCGCGCGCAGCTTTTCCACCGCTTTGTTCACCTTGTCCGGGTGCAGGGTGCGCTCGCTGAACCAAACGTCATACTTGACGTTGAACGCCGCAAGGTCTTCCTTCAACGCCGCAAGCTTTTCCGAAAGCGCGCGCTCCTTGAAAATCGCCAGCCGCTCCGATGCCGGCATCCCGAGATATTTCTCGCCGTCCTTCTCTTTGATGCGGCGCGCCGTCTCCACAATATCCTGCCCGCGATAGCCGTCCTCCGGCACTTCGACCTGTTGTCCGCAAAGCTGCAAATACCGCGCGTTCACAGACTCCGCCAAATGGTCGATCTGATTGCCCGCGTCGTTTATGTAATACTCGGCCTCGACGTCATAGCCCGCCGCGCGCAGGAGATTCACCAACGCGCTACCCACCGCCGCGCCGCGCCCGTGGCCGACATGAAGAGGGCCGGTCGGGTTCGCGCTGACATACTCGACCTGCGTCCTCGGCGCGTCCTTCTTCGGGAGATTGCCGTAGTCCTCCCCCGCCGCGACAGCCGCGCGAAGTCCGTCATAGATCACGTCCTTCGTCAGGTAAAAATTGATGAAGCCCGGCCCCGCGATTTCCACGCGCTCGATGCCGTCCCGCGCAAACCGTTCCGAAAGCGCCTCCGCGATCTGGCGCGGGCTCTTATGGAACGCCTTCGCCGACTTCATCGCGAAATTCGTCGCGAAATCTCCCATTTCTTTTTTCGGCGGCACTTCCAGTTCCACCGCCGGAAGCTCCGCTTCGGGGAAAACGCCGTCCGCGATTCCCCGCTCCGCCGCCGCGCGAATCACCGCGGCCAGCTTTTCCTTCATATCCATCCGTTTCCCTCTCTTATCA
>CAMVIO010000183.1 GCA_947167555.1 uncultured Selenomonadales bacterium | reverse complement strand
CAGACAGACAGACAGACAGACAGACAGACAGACAGACAGACAGACAGACAGACAGGAACTTACGTTCGTAACCGATACGGTTGCGCGCGTTCTTTTTCGTGCGCGGAAAATATGTTTTTTAAGCGCAAGGGCGATTTACGCCCTTGCGCTTTTTTGTATCCCTGAATCACTTCGTTACCTCTAAAAAGAATCATATAAAAATGGAGGAAACCTATGATGAAACTTTCCAAGAAAAAGAAAAAACTCCTTGCCGCCGTTCTCGGCATGGCGCTTTCCTGCGCCGCCGGCGGCATGGCGGACGCCGCCGTCAATTACAATCCGGAGCCGCCCGGCTCCGTGATGGCGGAGACCGGCGAAGCGTCCTACATCGTCAAGGAGCTGGTCATCACCGGCAACAAGCGCCACTCCGAGGAAGAGATCAAGCGCCTCGTGCCGGAGGCCACCCGGCCCCTCGTCCGCACAGGCAAGCTCTCCCGCCAGCTCTCCCTTTTGAACGACGGGCAGACCATGCGCATCGACTCCGCCTTCACCCCCATTGGCAATGACGAATATCGTCTGACGCTGGTGGTGGAGGAAATCAAGAACGACCGCTTCGCCATCACCGCCAACAACACCGGCAACAAATTCAGCGGCGACTGGCGGCTCGGCCTCAGCTGGATGAACACCGACATCACGAAGCACGGCGACTCCCTCGGCCTCTCCTATACCACATCGCCGGATGAGCACATTTCCGATGTCACGCAGATCGGCTTCAGCTATCGCGCTATCCTCCCGAATGCGGGCGACAGCATGTACTTCGCCTACAGCTACTCCGACGTGGATATGGGCGAAATCCACACCGTCCCCGGCGTGATGAATATCGAAGCGACGGGCAAAGGCCACACTGCCAGTTTCCATTACCAGCGGAACATGGTTTACAGCAGGGCGCGCCGCCAGATGCTGGACTTCGGCATTGACTACAAGCGGTACGAGAACGGGCAGAATTATTTCTTCCGTCTGCTCAACTTGAACATTGATAATGGCACTGACTACGACGTCTGCACCTTCTCCACCACATACTATGACGTCACACGAAGGGACAATGACGCCTTCTCATGGAGCATAGGCTGGACCGCGAACCTTTTGGGAGACAAGGATGACTACAACCGCGTCCGCTGGAACAGCGACAAGGACTTTCATATATTCAAAGTCGGCGCAGGCTATCAGTACACGACGAAGAGCGACTGGATGATTGGTCTCAGCGCCTACGGCCAATGGACGCCTAACGATCTCGTACAGAGCGAGCAGTTCGGCGGCGGTGGCCTCGGCAGCGTGCGCGGCTTCAAGGAGCGCGTAGCGACAGGGTTTTTTAATGATACGGCGACCACCGAGATCTACACGCCGAAGTTCATCCCGGATTCGAGGTTCGTCCTCTTCATGGACGCGGCATGGCTCTCGAACAATACGATCAACGTCGGTGAAGTTGGGAACCGGCATCTTTCCTCCTTCGGCGTCGGCTACCGCTTCGGCAGCGAGAAGCTCGGACTTTACGCGAGCATCGATTATGCGCATCCGATGAGCTACGGAGGCATGGACAACGGAGACAGCATACGCCCATGGACCTTCGTGCTGACGAAGACGTTCTGATTAATGAATCGAACAATTTTTACTACACAATAATTGGGACATATAAAAGGAGTTGAGCATTATCTCCATGACGAGGAAGCTAAAAAAGAAACTGGTTGCGGCGGCCGCCGCGATTACTGTAATGAGCGCAGGCGCGGCGAACGTAAGCGCATTTCCAACGACCGATAATGGTACAGTCGAAGTAGGCAACGCAACCGGTCCGGGCATTGGCGGCGTTACTTTCGACCCAAACGGCAATAATTTATATACGATTGGAGGCAACACGCTGATTAACTGGGGCACGTTTGGCATTCCCCCAGGATGCACCATGACTTTCGATATGAACGGAAATATCGTGGTGAACCAAGTAACAGGCGCCAGTTATTCGCCTATTGAAGGAACGCTTGCTCAACAGAACGGCGGTCATCTCTTTCTGATCAACCCGAACGGCATCACGGTAGGAAGCGGGGCGCAGATTAACGGTACTGCCATCACTTTGGCCGCTGTACAAACCTTATCCGCTACGCAGTTCAGCGATCTTTGCGTGGGCAATCCTGTCACGTTGACGCCCGCCGGAGCCGTATCTGTCGAAACCATATACAACAGTGTTTCAAGCGAATACAATGTTTTGGGGCAGGCTGTCAGCGTTCCCGACCCATCTTACTTGTCTATGGGCGGTACCCGCGAAGCCTTGAGCGGCGACACCAGTGCCACTTTGAAAAACAACAGTTTGACTGTAGGCGGCACACCACCTACGCCTCCCGGGCCTACGCCTGACGTCGGTCCAAAAACAGAAGAAGAGGCAAAACAATTCGTTGACCAAACCAAAGGCTCCGTGGATACCCTGACCGAATCCCAGCGGGGCAACGACTCCGCCGTGAAGGCCGCGCAGGAAGCGTTGATGAACGCGCAGGATGACGGACAGAAAAAACCCACCGTCAACGACTCCTCCCTCACGGGCGTACAGGACCACGTCTATGTCGTGCAGTCCGGCGCGGAGCAGAACAAAATCCCGAACATCACCCAAGGACTCCAGGGCCTCACCGTGCAGGAGGCCTCCGCCCGCGTGCGCAGCATTGCCAAGGACTACATGAAAGCCCTCAATGCCGGCAACAAGGCCGAGGCCGACAGGCTCAAAGAGGCGCTGAAGGAAGCCAACAACAACGTAAAGATTTTGAAGGAAAACGAAAAGAAGGCCAAGGAAGAGGCGGAGAAAGCCACGCAGCGGGAGAACGCCGCGAACGCCGCGCAGGAGGCTTTGCGGAACGCGCAGGCCGAAAAGGAGGCGCAGCGGGAAGAAGCCGCGAAAAACGCGCAGGAGGCTTTGCTCAACGCGCAGAGAGAGAAGGAACAGCAGGAGGAACTGAAGGAATTAGCCGCGAGAGCCGCGCAGGAGTCTTTGCTCAACGCGCAGGCCGAAAAGGAACAGCAGCAGAGCCAAATCCAGCAGGACGAAGAAAAGCCCAGCGCCCCGCCCCTTTCCGAGCTTATACAGCAATTCGGAACGGAGCAGCAGAAGCAAGCGCTGCAGCAGCAACAACAGAAACAACAGCAACAGGGCGGCGGGACCGTCATTACCACTGCGGGCGAGCAGAAGGACGTCGGCAGCAAGATCAACGACCTGATCGGCACGGAGCTCCTCGAAAAGGAGACGAACGCCCGCAACAAGCTCGTCAAGGCCAAAACCTCCGAGGAGAAGGCCGAGGCCATGAAGGAGCTTGACGAGGTCCACAAGGAGGAAACGGAAAAGGTCAACAAGCTCCTGAAGGAACAGGAGGAGAAGCAGCGGATCGAGGTCATGGAGCAGCAGCTCGAAGCCCAGCGCAGGCAGGAAGAGCAGCTTAAAGTCGTGGGCGGCCCGGAAGGCGGCGAGGCCCTGACGCGGGGCGCCAAGCGCGCCAACGACGCCCTGAAGAAGACCAAGGATCTCGAAAAGCGCATCGACGAGCTCAAGAAAGAATACGACGAGACCGACAAGGCCGCGCGCAAGCTCACCGACCAGTACTACAAGGCGAAGGAAGCGGGCGCCAGCAAGGAGGAACTGGAAAAGATCGCCAAGGAATGGAACGAGCTGGACCAGAAACGCAGCGAGCTGGACAAGCAGCGCGACAACGCCCTGGTCGAGCATATGAACGCCAGCGATGAGGCGGCAAAGGAGGCCGCCGAGTACAGCCGCCTGCAGGGCATCGCCAAGGAAGCCCAGCAGGAATTAGACAAGCTCGGCCTCGACAAGGCGAAAGACGACCTTGCTGCGAAGCAAGCGGAATACGACAGGGTGTCAGGACGCGACATCGAGAATGGCAGGGACAGCGCGGCAGAAGCTGCGATGAAAGCGGTGGATGACAAATACGCTGCCGAACTCCAGTCACTGCATCAACAATATGATGAGGCTATCAATAACGGAACCTCGGAAGATATCGAGCGCGCTTCGTCCCTTTTGGAAAACAAGAATATGGAAGTAGGGATGGAGAAGAGCGAAGCGGCAAATAAAGCGGAAGAGGAATATATGACCGCCGAGCGCAAAGAGCTTCTCCAAAAGCTGCAGAGCGACAAGGAAGCAATCACCCAAGCGGAGAAGAACCTGAACGAGGCCCAGCAGAAAGTATCGAATTTAGAAAAGGTCGAATCGGCCATCCGGGAAAAGGCGCAGGATATGCTCACCGCCCCGGACCGGATCAACGATGCGGAGAGTGCCCAAATTAAAGCCGGGGTTGATGCGCAAGTAGCCGCACTCCAGCACAAGTCCACCGAACGAGAGTACGGCTTAGGTTCTATGGAAGCCGGCGTTTCAAGAAGCATCCTCAATGAAAGCAAGGCCGAGTACGATGCGGCCGTCGCGAAGACCAACGACCTCCGGGAAAAGGCGAATTACCAGCCCGGCCAGTCCGCCAACGTCTTCAGCGCCACCCGCCAGCAGACCGAGGCAGCACTGAAAGCCGGAACAGGCAAATAAGGGACAGGTAAGCAAGGAAGCGAAAACCTCATCCACCGCGAAAGCGGTCCCCCCGTCCGGGGAGACCACTGGACTCCCGCGCTTCAAGAAACATGCCACTGGCATGTTTCACCCCAGAGGGGAAGGCAAGCACAGCAAAGCCCCCGAACTTCCGAAACAGGAAGCTCGGGGGCTTTGCTTTTCTGTGTGCGCCCGGCGGCGCACGTTTCTAACCGGTGAAAGTCCGGAGTCTGCCCGGTAG
>CAMVIO010000182.1 GCA_947167555.1 uncultured Selenomonadales bacterium | reverse complement strand
CGGCTCGAATATTACAAGCCGGAATCCCTCGTGGAAATCATCAAGCGGGCGGCGGAAATCCTGAAAATCGAGATCGAGGCGGACGGGGCCATGGAAATCGCCAGACGTTCGCGGGGAACGCCGCGCGTGGCCAACCGCTTGCTGAAGCGGGTTCGTGACTTCGCGCAGGTCAAAGGCGACGGTATCATCACCTCGAAGCTCGCGGACGAAGCTCTCATTCGGCTGGAAGTCGACAAGATTGGCCTCGACCGTATGGATCGCCGGATGCTTTTGACGATGATCGAGAAATTCGGCGGCGGCCCCGTAGGGCTGGAAACGATGGCGGCAGCCATCAGCGAGGAAGCCGACACGATTACCGACGTCTACGAGCCGTTCCTGATCCAGCAAGGATTCCTGATGCGGACGCCCAGAGGACGCGTAGTGACGCGCGCGGGCTATGAACACATGAAAATTCCGTATCCGGGAACGGAGGATGAAACTACGGTTTCGTTGTTCGAATGAGAAAGGATAAAATGTGGTAGAAAAAGGAACTGTCGCATGAAGGGAAATCTTCATGGACAGTTCCTTTTTCTTAAAAATAGATTAAACTTTCCGCAACGCAAAGGAAAACGGGAAGCGGCGTCGAAAGATATATCGCATCGGGGAATGTATGGGCAAGATTGTGAGGGAAAGAAATGAAATCGGGTAAGTCGCGTATTTTTTTGATATTGGCGGTCATCTTGGTGGCAATCGTCGGTTTTCGCGTGGCGCAAAACATCATGGGACGCAGCGAGAAGGCGAAAAAGAGCCGCCAGGGAACGGTGGTTTCCGTCGTCGCCGAGCATCCGAAGCGGCAGACGGTGGTGCCGAAGATTCGCTTCTCCGGCACGCTGCAGCCGATCTGGCAGGCTGACGTTGCCGCGAAGGTGGACGGACGCATCGAGCGCGTCTTGGTGCAGGAAGGGCAGGCCGTCGCGGCGGGGGACGATCTCGTCGTGCTGGAGCAGAAGGATATGTCTGCAGCGTATCTGGCGGCGGAAGGCGCCTATGTGGACGCGCAGACGAATCTCGAAAAGACGGCGATGGATCTGGAGCGTTACGAAAAGCTTTTGCTGGACGGCGCAGTGTCGCAGGAGTCGGTAGACCATTTGCGTTTCGCCCATGCGAACGCGGCGGCGAAGCTGGACGCGGCGCAGGGTGCGCTGGACGCGGCCCGTTCCAGACTTGGCGGCACGACGGTCTCGACGCCGAGGGCGGGCATCATCCAGAAGCGTTATTATCAGGAAGGATACTACGCGAAGGTAGGGACTGCGCTGTTCAATATCGCCGACATCTCGACGCTGCTGGCGAAAATCGACGTGCCGGAGGGGTATGTCGCCAGCGTCGCGCCGGGCGGTACGGTGGACTTCACGATTCCGTCGATGGCGGGCGACGACAAATCGGCGCGGGGCACGATTACACGGGTGGCGCCGGTGGCGGACAGCGCGTCCCGAACTTTTGAGGCGGAGGTCTCCATCGACAATCGTGATGGTCGGCTCAAGGGCGGCGTGTACGCGGACGCGGTGATTACGACAAAGGCGAAGGAAAATATGCTGACGGTGCCGTTCTCGGCTATCGTGATGCGCGACGACCAGCGCACGGTCTATGTCGTCGAGGATGAAACGGCGGTGCGCCGCGTCGTCACCACCGGCTATATCGGCGACGACCTCGTGGAGATTCTCGGCGGCGTCACTGAAAATGATCTTGTCATCGCGGGCGGGCAGAACAAGCTTCGCGAGGGCAGCAAGGTGAAAGTCGTGGATCGCCTCGATGAGGAAGGTAATAAGTAAGGAAGAGAATTTATGATTGAAACCTTTATCAAGCGGCCCGTATTCACGACGATGTTCATTCTCGTGCTGGTCGTTTTCGGTATACGTTCGTACCCGGAGCTCGGCGTCGACCTCTATCCCGACGTCGATCTGCCGTTGGTGGGCGTGACGGTGACATACGAGGGCACCGCACCGGAAGAAATGGAGACGCTGATCACGAAACCGATCGAGAACCGCGTCAGCCAGGTTTCCGGCATCAAGACCATCACCTCGACGATTCGCGAGGGCTTTTCCCAGACGGTGCTGGAATTCGACATCGGCGTCGACCCGAAGGCGATGGCCAGCGAGGTTCGCGAAAAGGTTGCGACGGTGCGCCGCCGTTTGCCGGACGACATCGACGAGCCGACGGTGCAGAATTTCGACACGTCTTCGCAGGCTATCGCGGCCTACACCTTCGCTTCGGACGTGCGTCCGCCGCAGGAGGTGCGCCGTCTCGTGGACGACCTCGTGGTGGACGAACTGCAGCAGCTTGACGGCGTGGCGGAGGCTACGGTGGTCGGCGCCAGTTCCCGAGCGATGAAAATCCATGTGCTGCCGGAAAAACTGAAAGCTTACGGCATTTCCATCCAGACGGTGCTGCAGCAAGTCAACGCGGCGAACTACAACACGCCGGGCGGCAAGATCCGCGACGGGCAGAACACCATTACTGTCCGTACCGTGGGAAAGTTTTACAGCATCGACGATTTCAAGCAGATCGTCGTCGCGAGCCATGACGGGAAGCCGGTCATGCTGACCGACGTCGCCGATGTGGAAGACACTTGGGTAGACGAGGAGACATTTTCACGGGCGAACGGCGTCCCCTGCGTTATCGTATTCGTCCGCAAGCAGTCGAGGACAAATACGGTCGATGTCATTGACCGCGTGAATGCCACGCTGAAGACGATGCAGGAAAACGACCTGCCGCCGGATATCCGCGTGGACATCACCCGCGACCAGTCGCATTACATCCGCGAAAATGTGGCCGATGTCTGGAACACAATCCTGTTCGGCGGGTTCCTGGCTTTGGCGATTACCTATATGTTTTTGCAGGACCTCCGCGCGACCATCATCGGCGGTCTTGCCATCCCGACTTCCATCGTCGCCACGTTCTATCTGATGCGGCTGATGGATTTCACGCTGAACAATATGTCTCTGATGGGGCTTTCACTGGCGGTAGGCTTCCTGATCGACGACGCGATCGTCTTGGTCGAAAATGTTTTCCGCCATATCGAGATGGGCAAGAAACCGATGGCGGCGGCCGCAGACGCTACCAAGGAACTGGTGCTGGCAATCCTCGCCACGTCCATGTCCCTGATGGCGGTTTTTGTGCCGATCGGCTCGATGGGCGAGATTGTCGGTCAGTATTTCAAGCAGTTCGGTCTGACCGTCGCGTTCGCTTTGGCGTTCTCCACGATGTCCGCCTATACGCTGACGCCGATGGTTTCCGCCTATTGGCTGAAAGACCCGACAAAGGAGGATAAATCGAAGTCCCTGCGTCCGCCGTTTATCGAATGGCTCTTGGAGCGGTTTGAGGCGGGTTTCGACTCCTTGCGGGAATTCTATGATCGGGTGATGAAATTCGCCGTTGACCATCCAAAGAAATTCATCGCGGCGTCGTTTGCCACGCTGCTCCTGAATTTCCTGCTGTTCCCGTTCCTCGGGATCGAGCTGCAGCCGGTATATGATTCCGGCGAGTTCAGCGTAAACCTCAAGGCGCCGCCGGGGACGAGCCTCGAACGTATGTCACGTCTGATACAGCCTTTGGAGGAGGAGATCGCGTCCCTGCCGGAGGTTCGCGTCGCGGCGACGCGGGTCGGCGGCGTCCGTACGCCGGTCAACGAAGGCGGCATCGACGTGAAATTATATCCCGCCTCTGAACGGAAACGCAGTATGCAGGAAATCATGAGCGAGCTGCGCAGGAAATTCTCTTCGGTGGGTGAGATGCAGGTCGCCGTTGTCACGAATCAGGGCGGCGGCGGCGGTCGCGGCGAATCAAGGCCGGTGCAGATCGGTCTTCGAGGCAGCGACCTCGAATATCTGATGCGCTATGCGAACGAGCTTGCGGACATGATTCGCGGCTTCCCCGGCGCGACGGACGTGGAAATCCAGGGCAACGACGCCGAGCCGGAAATCGTGATCCGTCTCGACCAACTCAAAGCCAGCCGTCTCGGGTTGGACAATTCCGCCGTCGGTTCGGTGGTGCAGTACGCGTTCCAGGGCAAGAACACCCGAAATTCTTACACCATCGGCAACAACGACTATGACATCATTATCCAGATGGAAAAGGCGAACCGCCGCACCGTGGACGACGTGAAAAATTTGCGCGTCTCGACGACGGGCGGCAGTTTCATCCGGCTCGGCGACATCGCGGAGGTCACGCTGGAATCCGGCCCGACCCGTATCAACCGCGAAGGGCGGCAAAGGCAGATTGCCGTTTACGCCGATACCGTCGGCACGTCGCCCGGCGATTTGCTGCAGAAGATTCAGAGCGACTTTATTCCGGCTCTGAACATGGACATCGGCTACCGCGCGAAAATGATCGGCCAGTCCGATATGATGAGCCGCATTTTCGGCGAGGTGGTCAAAGCCATCGTATTGGCGATCGTGCTGATTTACATGGTGCTGGCCGCCGAGTTCGAGAGCCTGTCCCAGCCGCTGATTATCATGATGAGCTTGCCGTTCGCAATTATCGGCGCGGTGCTCGGGCTTCTCGTCGCGGACCAGACGGCGAACATGATGTCCATCATCGGCTTCACGATGCTGTTGGGACTTGTGACGAAAAACGCAATCCTGCTGATCGACTACGCAAACCAGGCGCGGGAGCGCGGCATGGGAATCCGCGACGCGATTCTCGAGGCGTGTTCGCTCCGTCTGCGTCCGATCCTGATGACGACGCTTTCAACGCTTCTCGGCATGCTACCGGTGGCGCTGGGCATCGGCGAAGGCGCGGAGCTTCGCCAGTCCATGGGCGTCGTGCTGATCGGCGGT
>CAMVIO010000181.1 GCA_947167555.1 uncultured Selenomonadales bacterium | reverse complement strand
CTGTAAGAAATGGAACAATTTTCCACAAAGGGGGGACGCCGATACTTGCAAGATGGACAACGGATTTCGATTGTGGTTATGAAACGGATTTCTGGTATGTCGTCAAGAAAGAGCCGTTTGATATAAACGTGTTGAAAGCCAAAAGACGATATGAAATAACCAAGGGGTTGAGAAATTTTGACATTCGGCTCATTCGAGCTAAAGACCATGCGGAGGCTCTCATCGATGTAATCAAGATGGCGACGAGGGAATACCCTGAAAGCTATCGTCCCAAGGTGGACAAGGAAGGTTGTCTGCATGATTTTCAAGAGTGGGAGTCCGTTCAAAAAGCCACAGCACGTGTTTATGGCGCGTTCAGCCACAAAAACGGTAGCTTATGTGGATTCGCAAAGATAAATGTAAATGAAAGCTATGCGGACTATCGTATGCTCAAAGCAAAACCGGAAAGCGAACGGTTGGGCATAAATGCTGCGCTGACCTACGCAATTTTGGAAGACCTTGCTCCTCGATTAGCACATGGATATTACATTTGTGATGGTGCGAGAAATGTTTCTCATGAAACACATTTCCCCGAATATCTGCAGAAATATTTTGGGTTTCGGCGTGCTTATTGCAATTTGCATATCGCCTACCGTGCCCCTGTGGGAGCAATCGTGCAAATGCTATATCCTTTGCGGCGGTTATTTTCAGGGAACAGCAAGTTTGGGCATAAAGTTAAGGCAGTGCTCGCAATGGAAGAAATGAGGCGGAACTGCGAGAAAGCGTGTATAGAACATGCAAAAATATTCGGTGATGATGGCTGTATATCATAAGGATAATCCTGAACATTTTGCGGTCGCACTCGACAGCATGCTTTATCAGACATATCCAGCAGATGAGATTGTCATTGTGAAGGACGGCCCAATTACGAAAGCTTTACAAGAAGTTATAGATGAGAGAAGCAGTCGGGATATTTCCTTTCACGAATTGGCACTGGAAACAAATCGGGGACATGGAGAAGCTCGCCGAGTTGGTGTGGAGGCGTGTCGGAACGAGTTGATTGCAGTCATGGATGCGGATGATATATCCGTTCCGACAAGATGTGAGCAGCAAGTAACCTATATGGAAAAAAATTGTGAGACGGATGTGCTTGGAGGACAAATCGAGGAATTCATCGGGAATCCCAACGACGTTGTTGGCAAACGGCTGGTGCCGCTGACAGATAAAGAAATCAAAACATATCTGCGAGTGCGTTGTCCTATGAATCAAGTAACAGTGATGTTCAGGAAATCGAGTGTTGTGCGCGTTGGGAATTATCAGGATTGGTATTCTAACGAGGATTATTATCTTTGGATTCGTCAGGTGCTTGCGGGAGGACGATTTGCAAATCTTCCATCCACGCTCGTTTTTGTACGTGTTGGGCAGGGTATGTATCACCGTCGTGGCGGGTGGAAATATTTCAAAAGTGAGTATGGTATACAGAAATTGATGCTAGATAAGGGGATTATCAATAGGGTACAGTTTGGCATGAATGTAATGGCGCGATTAGTATTGCAGGTTTTAATGCCCAATTGGTTACGTGGAATTGTATTTCAAAAGATGGCAAGACAGTAAAAGACACTTTATTTGAAATAAAAAAGGATAGTAAAAGGGGTTATGGGAGTGCATAAAACCGGACGGGTATATTGGATTACGGGGTTAAAGTCCAGTGGAAAAACCACGATAGGGACAGCCTTATATTACGCCCTTAAAGAAAACAACGATAACGTGTTGATTCTGGACGGGGATATCTTGAAACAGTTTGTCGGGGATGCGTTTGGGTATACGGCTGAGGATCGACTTGCAAGAGGAAAGCGGTATGCAAAACTATGCAAGCTTTTGGTTGAACAGGGGATTATCGTAGTCATTTGCACGATTTCCATGTTTGATGAAATACGTGCGTGGAATAGGAAGAACATCAAGGGATATATCGAGGTTTTTGTCGATACGCCGCTGGCAGTCATCATGAAACGGGACAAGAGCAAGATATATTCACGTGATGAGATGGAAGCGTCCTTCAAAAATGCGCAGTTTCCCAAAAATCCAGACGCAATATTGAGTAATGATGGAACAGAAGATATTGCAAGGATGGTGCAGCGTATCATAAAGCTTCAACCAAAAACAGAAGATGATTTCGCACGTGATCAATTGTATTGGAACGAATATTACGGGAAGAAACAAGAGAGTTTAAGAAATCCCAGCAATTTTGCTCAATCCATTTCCAAGGAGATGATTCCTGGAAAACAGCTTTTGGAGCTTGGCTGTGGAAATGGTCGCGATAGCTTGTTTTTCATAAACCAAGGATTATATGTTACAGGTGTAGACGCCTCGGATGAGGCAATCAGGAAATTGCAATCCAACGAGAAGAATGTGGGACGAGGCATATTTGTTTGCGATGATTTTGTGAAATGCCGGGCGGTTTTTCAGCGGCAATATGACTATGTTTATAGCCGGTTTACATTACATTCGATTACAGACGACCAGGAAGACGAATTATTACGCAATATTAAAGAGGCCATGGTTGAAGGCAGTAAGTTGTTTATAGAAGCGCGTACAATTCATGATGATATTTATGGAAAAGGGGAGAAAGTTTCTCGGAACGCATATGTGTATGAAGATCATTTTCGAAGATTTATCGATCCGGATGTCTTAAAAAAGAAAATGGAAAGTATAGGCTATAAAATCTTGGAACTTCAAGAAAAGAAAGGATTTTCCAAAACGGCAGACTCAGATCCCGTCCTTCTTCGCTTGGTGGCTACCATTTCGACGGATTGACTGATTTAACCAAAGGGGATTCAAAATTTGATGAATAAATTGCAGGGAAAGCTTCTTGAAATATTAGAGTGGTTTCATGCTTTCTGTGAGAAAGAAAACTTAACGTATTACATTGCTTATGGGACTGTTTTAGGCGCGGTAAGGCATCACGGTTTTATTCCTTGGGACGATGATATTGATGTCTGTATGCCGAGACCAGATTATGAGCGGTGCAAGGAGCTATTTTCCACAGCTGGGAATAGAATAGGAAAGTACATGTTGGAAACACCGTATATGGATTCAAAAGATTATTTTTACGTTTTCAATAAATTGTTTGATACGCAGACGACAGTGATTGAACGATTAAAAAAGGATTTTAAGCGGGGGACGTATTTAGATATTTTTCCGCTGGACGGCGCAGGCGATACGATGGGTGAGGCACTGAAACATTATAGATCAATTGATTGGCGTCATATGTTTCTCATGACTAGAGTATGTGCCATCAGAAAAGAGCGCGCATTTTTCAAAAATGCGGCAATCTTTTTATCACGGCTTATTCCATTATGTTTTGTCGATGAAAAAGCACTTGCGAGAAAAATTGATGGGATATGCCGCCAAAGAGATTACGATGCGTATGAATATATCTGCGAATTTATGGGGCCTTATCGCTCAAAAGCAATTATGTCCAAGAGAATGTATGGCAAGCCAACATTATATGAATTTGAAGGGAAGAGATTGTACGGGCCGGAGCATGCGGAAGAATATCTAACGCATATTTATGGCGATTGGCGAAAACTGCCACCGGTTGAGAAACGCGGTGTTCAGCATGACCGCGTGTATTTGGATTTGGAACATTCTTTTTTGGATGATTGATTAAAGCTTATTAATAAACAGAATCAAATTTCGTGTTTGGAGAATCTTTTTTATGAAACAAACATTACTCAAAAAAGTTGCTGACCGTTCGCTGTTTGCGGGCGTCGTCGGCCTTGGCTATGTCGGTTTGCCCTTGGCGGTGGAAAAAGCCAAGGCAGGATTTAAGACCATCGGTTTTGACGTGCAGACGTCGAAAGTGGACATGGTCAACGCTGGGCAAAACTACATTGGCGATGTGGTGGACGAGGACTTGGAAAAGCTGGTCAAAGACGGCAAACTTTCCGCCTCGACTGATTTTAGCCACATCCGTGAAGTGGATTTTGTGGCAATCTGCGTCCCAACGCCCCTTGACGCTCATCAAGAGCCGGACACAAGTTATGTGGAAAGTTCTGCGCAATCAGTAGCCCGATATTTGCATAAGGGCATGATGGTCGTCCTTGAATCCACTACTTATCCGGGAACAACGGAAGAGCTTGTCCGTAAGATTTTGGAAGAAGATTCTGGTCTCAAATGCGGAGAGGACTTTTATCTTGGTTTCTCGCCCGAACGCGTCGATCCAGGTAACAAGCGGTTCAAAGTCAAGAATACACCGAAAATCGTTGGCGCCATTGGCGAAGACGCGGCGGAAGTTATCTCCAAAGTGTATAGCACCGTTCTTGACGGCGATATTGTCACAGTATCTTCTCCCGCCGTAGCGGAAATGGCGAAGATTCTTGAAAACACCTACCGAAATATCAATATCGGGCTGGTCAACGAGCTGGGACGTCTTTGCAACCGCATGGGCATTTCCATTTGGGAAGTCATCGATGCGGCGAAAACAAAGCCCTATGGCTTCCAAGCATTCTATCCCGGCTCTGGAGTCGGGGGGCATTGCATCCCGCTCGACCCGTACTATCTAACATGGAAAGCGCGAGAATACGGTTTTCACACTACTCTTATTGAGAACAGCATGACCATCAACGACGGTCAGCCGGAGTACGTGGCGGAACGCGCCATGCACATTCTGAATCGGAACAAGAAAGCCATCAACGGGGCGAAAATTCTCCTGCTTGGCGTCGCTTACAAGAACGACATCAACGACTATCGGGAAAGCCCCGCGATTCGCGTCATGAAAGAACTCAAGAAGCTCGGCGCAGAAGTTTCCTACTACGATCCGTGGGTCAGGAGCTTCAAAAATATGTACGGCG
>CAMVIO010000180.1 GCA_947167555.1 uncultured Selenomonadales bacterium | reverse complement strand
CCCGGTCTCGTCGGCGCGGCGCTGGAAAGCGACGCGGACTGCGAGCTGATCGCCGACAACATCCATTCCCACCCGATGGCGCATCGCCTCTTATGGGGCATGAAGCAGGGAAAGCATATCGTGCTGATTACCGACTCCATGCGAGCCACAGGTCTCGGCGACGGAGAATCGGAGCTGGGCGGCCAAAAGGTCTTCGTGAAGAACGGAGAAGCGCGACTGGCGGACGGCAGCCTGGCGGGCAGCGTGCTGACTATGGACCGCGCCGTCGCGAATTTCGAAAGAAACACGGCATGCGGCATCCCCGCCGCCTTGGCCTGCGCGACGTTAAACGCCGCCGAAAGCATAGGGATGGAAAACGAGATCGGCAGCCTGGAACCGGGAAAGCGCGCCGACATCACGATTTTCGACGGGAACATCCGGATCAAAAAAACCATCATTGACGGAAAGGTCGTTTTCGGATAAAGAAAAAGGCTTCGGGTCGGCAACACGCCATTGGCATGCGCCGTCTCGAAGCCTTGATTTTTCTCTGGAGCGGGCAAGCGGAATCGAACCGCCCTCTAAAGCTTGGGAAGCTTTCATTCTACCGATGAACTATGCCCGCATCGACTTTGATAGTTTATCACAAATCATAGGGCGGGGCAAGATTTTTTTGCTTTCCGCCTATGCTGATTGCTTTTCTTCGATGGGCTCGATCTCCGGTCTCGCGCCGTCGTCGATGCACTCCTTCGTAATCAGCACGCGGCGAGGTTCGTCGGTTTTCGGGATGTCGAACATCACATCGAGCATGACGTCTTCGATGATCCCTTTGAGACTTCTCGCGCCGGTCTTGCGCTCGATGGCTTTCTTCGCCACGGCGCGCAGCGCGTCTTCCTCAAAGGCCAGCTCGACGCCGTCCATTTCGAGCAGCTTTTCATACTGGCGTACCGGCGCGTTGACCGGCTCGGTCAGGATGCGCAGCAGCGCGTCCTCGTCCAGCGTCTCCAGTGTGCAAATGACCGGCAGACGTCCGATAATCTCGGGAATGATACCGTATTTCATAAGGTCGTCCGGCGTCACCTGATGGATCAGCTCGTCGAATTTCGGCTTGTCCTTCTCTCCCTCGACCTTCGCGCCGAAACCGATGTTCGCGTCGGATTTCTGGAGCCGCTTCGCGATGATCTTGTCAATGCCGACGAAAGCGCCGCCGACGATGAACAGGATGTTCTTCGTGTCGACCTTGATGGTCGGGGCTTCCGGATGCTTTCGCTGTCCCCTCGCGGTGAACTCGACGACGCTGCCCTCCAGCATCTTGAGCAGCGCCTGCTGGACGCCCTCGTGGCCGGGATCGGCAGTGATGGAATTGTTCTCGCCGGATTTCCGCGCAATCTTGTCAAATTCGTCCAGATAGATGATGCCGTGCTCGGCGCGCTCGATGTCCTTGTCCGCCGCGTAGTAAAGATTGCGGACGGCAACCTCGACATCAGCGCCGACAAAACCGGCTTCCGTGAGGCTCGACGCGTCGGTCACGGCAAACGGGATGTCCAGCAGCGTCGAGAGATGGGACAGCAGCGCGGTCTTGCCGCAGCCCGAAGGCCCCAGCATGATGACGTTGGACTTCTCGATGGTCAGGTCATCTTTATGCTCGAAGCCGTACTTCATGCGTTTGTAGTGATTGTAAATCGCCACGGACAGGACTTTTTTCGCGCGGTCCTGCTCAATAATGTATTGATCGAGATATTCCTTGATTTTATGCGGCTTGTTCTTTTCGAGGATGGAGGAGAGGGACGCGGCGAAGTTCTTTTTGTGAGTCGCGGCCTTGTGGCTGTCGTGATCCTCGATGAAGTGGTAGATGTCGCTGATACAATTCTTGCAGATCGCGAACCCGGTCTGCGGGTCGAGAATCGGCATATCGTACTGGTCGCGTATGGTGACGAGCCGCTTGCAGAAGCTGCAAACGTGCTGCATTGGTGCGTTTTTGGCCATGACTTGTTCCTCCGTTTTCACTCTTCATTCCCATTTCGTTTCTATTATAAAGGCTAAAATGAAATTTTCAAGAAGAGCGCGCGCTTTTCGCCGCAAAAATTTGCGCGTGAAGATTTCCTTGCACGTGATTTTTCTTTGTGCTATAATGCTTGCGGAATTGACGGAGCGCCGTCTTTTCTTCGGCACTGTTCCCCCTATGCGGGGACAGGGGAGAATGTGGGGACGCATTCTCTTGACCAAGCGGGCGCAGAGGCCGCTTGTATCTTGTTCCTGAAATGGGAGAAAAGTGAGGTGTAAAGCATGAAAGAAGGAATCCATCCCGAGTTTTTCGAGGCGACGGTGACTTGCGGCTGCGGCAACAAGTTCACGACGGGCTCGACGAAGAAGGAGCTTCGCGTCGACGTTTGCTCGAAGTGCCATCCGTTCTTCACGGGGCGTCTTCGTGGTCAGGCCAAGGGCGGCCGCATCGAGCGCTTCAAGCAGCGTTACAAGAAAGACTAAAAGCAAGGGCAGGGCAAAAAGCCCTGCCTTTTTTCATCGTGAGAGCACTTTACGAGTGCAAGCGTAAGCGCAGCACAAGTTTAGTGCGACACATACTTGACCACTTGATGAGCGCAAACGTAGTGTGGCGCGAATCTAGTGGGCATAGTATATTGTGGTGTAATTTTATGCAAAGGAGGCGGAGCGTTTGGATGACAAAAAGCCGCTGATGGTCGGCGGACAGGCGGTGCTCGAAGGCGTGATGATGCGCGGCGCGGGAAAAGTGGCGACGGCGGTGCGCGTCTCGGACGGCCATATCGAGACGGAAGTACGGGACGTAAACTCCATCGCGGATCGCTTCCCGATTTTCAAGCTGCCGTTTTTGCGCGGCATGGTGGCGCTGGGCGAGTCGCTGGTGCTGGGACTGCGTTCCCTTTCGTATTCCGCGCAGATGGTGGGCGACGACGACGAGCAGCTTTCCGACGGGGAGCTTGCCGGGACGATGGCGCTGGCCTTCGCGCTGGCGGCGGTGCTTTTCGTGGCGATCCCGACTTGGGCGACGCGGTTTTTCCATACGCTGACGGCTTCGCCGGTGATGCTGAATCTTTTGGAGGGCGGCTTGCGCCTCGCGATCTTCCTCGGCTATCTGCTGGCAATCTCGCGCATGGACGGCATTTACCGAGTGTTCCAGTATCACGGGGCCGAGCATAAGACGATTCACGCCTACGAGGCCGGCGGCCCATTGACGGTGGAGCGCGTGCAGGCGTGCTCGCGGTTCCATCCGCGCTGCGGGACTTCGTTCCTTTTGATCGTGATGCTGGTCAGCATTTTCGTGTTCGCGTTCCTCGGCTGGCCCGACCTTGTGACGCGGGTCGTGAGCCGCGTAGCATTGCTGCCGGTGGTGGCGGGTATTTCCTATGAATTCATCCGCCTCGCGGCGAAATCGGACAATCCCGTCGCGCAGCTTTTCAAGGCGCCGGGGCTTTGCCTGCAACGCCTGACGACGAACCCGCCGGAGGACGAGATGGTCGAGGTGGCGATTGCGTCGCTGGCGGCGGTGCTGCCGGAGGAGGAAAAAGTACGGATGGGACTGCCCGTGGAGACGGAGCCGACGGAGAAGACGGAATCCGCCGCGGCGGCAGACGAAGACACTGCGGCAATCGCGGCAAATTAGTCCGAAATGAAGTATGAGGTGCGAAAGTGCTGGAACGACTTTTGGCGATAGAAGACCATTACCGTGAATTGGAGTCCCTGCTCGGCGATCCCGATGTGCTGGCAGACGTGGAGCGGTGGCAAAAACTGAACCGGGAGCTTTCGCAGCTTTCCCCGATTGTCGAGAAGGTCCGAGAATTTCAGCGCGTGACAAAGGAAATCGAGGACGACGAGGCGGTGCTGGCGGAGTCTTCGGACGCGGAGCTGAAGGCGCTGGCCGCCGAGGAGCTTTCCTCGCTTCGGGAGGAAAAGGCCGCGCTGGAAAAGGAATTGCCGATCTTGCTGCTGCCGAGGGACCCGAACGACGACAAGAGCGTGATCGTCGAGATTCGCGGCGGCGTCGGCGGCGAGGAAGCCGCGCTGTTCGCGGGCGACTTGTTCCGTATGTACACGCGCTACGCGGAACAGCAGGGTTGGCGCGTCTCGATTATTGACTCCAGCCCGACGGAGCTGGGCGGATTCAAGGAAATCTCGTTCTCGGTGGACGGACAGGGCGCATTCAGCCGTCTGAAGTACGAGCGCGGCACCCATCGCGTGCAGCGCGTTCCGGCTACGGAATCCCAGGGACGCATCCACACCTCGGCAGTGACGGTGGCGGTGCTGCCGGAAGCCGAGGATGTGGAAGTGGATATCAAAAACGAGGATTTGAAGATCGACACCTACCGCGCAGGCGGCGCCGGCGGCCAGTACGTGAACAAGACCGAGTCGGCCATCCGCATCACCCATTTGCCGACGGGCATCGTGGTGCAATGCCAGGATGAGAAATCGCAGCTGAAAAACAAGGAAAAAGCCATGCGCGTGCTTCGGGCAAGGATTCTGGAGCAAGCGCAGGAACAGCAGGCGGCGGAAGCGGCGGCGGACCGCAAGAACCAGATCGGCTCCGGCGACCGCAGCGAACGCATCCGCACCTACAATTTCCCGCAGGGCCGCGTCACCGACCACCGGATTGGCCTGACGCTGCACAAACTGGAGGCAGTGCTAGGCGGCGCGCTGGACGAACTATTGGACGCGCTGATCACGGCGGACCGGGCGGAGAAATTGAAACAGACGCAAGAATAAGGACGGGATGAAATGGCGGGCGGACAGGTCTGGACCATCGGGGCGATATTGAAATGGAGCGAGCAGTACTTCGGCAGTCACGGCGCAGAAACGCCGAGGCTTGACGCCGAGGTGCTGCTT
>CAMVIO010000179.1 GCA_947167555.1 uncultured Selenomonadales bacterium | reverse complement strand
ATACTCAATATCCGCCGCAAGCTTCCCCTCCCATGAAAGGGCATTCCTGCCCCGTATCTGTGCCAATCCACTGATTCCAGGGCGAACATTATGACGTTTTCTTTGTTCCTCCGTCATGAAAACCATATCCCGCACAAGCTGGGGACGCGGTCCAATAAGCGCCATATCGCCTTTTACAACATTGATTAATTGGAAAATCTCGTCCAGACTCGTCGATCGAATAAATCGTCCGTAGGAGGTAATTCGTTGTGAATCTGGGAGAAGATTTCCATCAGTATCCCGATCATTTGTCATTGTTCGCAATTTTATAATGCGAAAAATCTGCTCTTGCCCATTTACATCCTTTTTTCCCGGACGCCATTGGAAGAACCACGGATTTCCCCGCATCAGAACCATCCCAAAAACAGAAAGAAGAACAAGCAACGGAAAAAGCCCTATCAACGCTATAAGAGCAATCAGCAAATCTATGATGCGCTTAAAACCATGTTCATATATACCGAATTGCCAATTATCCAACGACGCATTTTCATGGTTTTTCACAAACGACATATATCATTCCCTCGTCATTAGGCTGATTTGACGTGGTAAACATCTCTATAATCTTGTATCCTGCAGATTGCAAGTGATAGGTTATCTCGGATTTAGTAAACCAATAATTTGTCGCTTGCCCTTTTTTCCAAAAGTTATAATTGGGTTTTCCTTTCAGACGTAACCACGGCAACTGTTGCGGCGATAAATTCTCTTTGCGCAAGTATCGCAATGTGCTGAGAAATGGCCTTATCATCTTGTTCACACTTCGCCCGTCATAATTTAGGAAGGAAAAAATAGCGATTCCGCCTTTTCCACATACCCGATAGTTTTCTTTAAGAGCTTTTTCAAATCCATCGACGGGAATAAAACACAAGCATTGCTGCAAATAAATCACATAGTCATAGCAATTGTCGGGGAGTATAGATAAATCCCTAGCATCCGCGCAAAAAAAGTTGATAGAGGGATTCGCAACCTTCGCAGATTGCACAAAACTTTCCACAAAATCAAACGCATCTATATTTTGAAATCCCCACTGGTATAGGTGGTTACTAATTCCCCTCCTCCGCAGGCGCCTTCCAAAATGCGGCCATTTTTATTCTGTACGTATTTTTCAAGGACTTCTTGTTCACATCGATACAACGGCGCATTTTGATTCTCTCCCCAATGCGTTTCACTATGCTCGTATATCCATTTATTTGTCGTTGATTCCATCAAACATAGCTCCTCGTCCTCACGAAAAACATTCTCTCACTAGCGCAATTACCTTATCCTGCCCCTCCACCGCCATCTTGTTGTCGCTCGGCAGACACAAGCCTCTCGTGAAAATATCTGCGCCGACGTCTTTGCTTTCTCCTTCTATATAGGCATTCGTCCCTGCCCTACCATTGCCATCCTTTGTCACAAACGGATTCATGCGGTAAATCGGCTGAAGGTGCATCGGCTTCCATACTGGCCGACCTTCGGCGTTGTATTTCGCAAGGTTTTCCAATATCTCCGTCGGGCAGCTTTTCCCTTTTTCCTTGACGTACAGCGAATCCGTCTCACTTCTCACCTGTCTGCACATGGCCTCTTTGTCGATGAGCAGGCAGGAAAGCCAGAAGTTCGGTTCGCTGTTTTTTTCGTCATAGGGGTTCATAGTAACCGGAATGTCTTTGAAGCCTTCCTTGTAACGCCGGTAGATTTCCTTTTTCTTTTGGATGTGATCTTCCAGATACGGAAGCTGTCCGCGCACCACACCTGCGATGACGTTACTCATGCGGTAGTTGTAGCCGAGTTCCTCATGCTGGTACCACGGTGCTGCTTCCCTTGCCTGCGTCGACCATTTGCGGACTTTTTCCGCCGCATGTTTATCGTCCGTCAGGAGCATGCCGCCGGAGCTTCCCGTGATGATCTTATTTCCGTTGAAGGATATGCAGTTGTATGTTCCGAAAGTTCCTGTCTGCTTGCCTTTATAGGTTGCGCCGAGGGATTCGGCGGCGTCCTCGATGATGATTGCGTTATGCTCGTCGCAGATTTCCTTCAATTCATCAAGCTTGCCTGGCGTTCCGTAAAGATGGGCGATGACAACCACCCGAACATCCGGATATATCTCAAACGCTTTCTGCAGCGCATCGGGATCCATGTTCCATGTGTCGTACTCGGTGTCAATAAAGACGGCCTCGCCGCCTTCGTATTTGACTGGATTGACCGTGGCGTCGAAAGTCAGGTCAGAGCAGAAGACCTTTTCCCCTGTTTGCACGCCGGCGAGCCGCACTGCCATATGCAGGGCGGATGTGCCACTAGCAAGAGCAACCGCATAACCGCAACCGAGTTTTTCCGCAACAAGGCGCTCAATCTCGTCGATATTTTTGCCCACAGTGGACATCCAGTTCGTTTCATAGGCTTCGGTCATGTATTTCAGTTCTTCGCCATGCATGGTCGGCGACGAAAGCCAAAGTTTTTGTTCGAATGCTTGCACAGAAATGTCTCCGTTTCCAATCTTCATCTATCCAATAAAAATGTTTTATGATTGGAGTAATTCATCAAACCTCATGCGACTATTTCTCTTGTGATACTTGTATGATGAAGGCTTTGTTTACGTTTGCGTTGTATTTCCCAACACATTCCGATAGTATCCAATCGTTGTCGGCGTTCAATAGACAGCCCATGCCTGCCTTTTTCTCGCTGTACCGCAATCCACCTCCCCAACCGGAAGCCGGAATCGCTCACATAAGTTGCAGGCACTTTTAAATTGCCGTGCGACTCAAAATACTGTTTTGCAGCTTCATAGGCTCTTTCCCAGGCAAGATCATATTTGAATTCCCAGATCATCTCTATTGCATCGAGTCGTTTGATTTGTTCTGCGGTCAGTTCTGTACCCGCAACTTTCCCTTGACGCAAAGACCTTTGCCTTCTTACCCATGCCCCGATCTTTAATCCGTCTTTTGACACATAGTCATTCGGGATATCGAGTTCGCCGTGAGTTCTGTGATATTCCACACAGGCTGCATAGTTCTGCTCCCACAGGTAGTCCGGCACATCCCAGACCATTCCCAGTTTGTTTAGGGCTTCAATTCTTTCCTTTGTCAGATAGGTTTGCTGAATGTTATTCTTTCGGTAGGTTCTTAGGTTTGATAGCCAGCTTCCCAGTTTTACGCCGCTTTTCGTGATGTAAGTCGCCTTGATGTTCAGGTTGCCATGTTCTTTCGCATAGGCTTCCGCTTCCGTGAAGTATCTCTGCCATGACAGATCCCTCACGTTGTCCCAGACCATGCCGATAGCTTCGAGCTTTTTAATCCTGACCTCGTTCAGGTTGCCGTACTGAGTTCCCGCATATACCTTTCTTTGGGTGAATATCCAGTTGCCGAGGCTGTGACCTTCCTTTGTCTTGTAGCGCCTCGGGATGTTCAGATGGCCGTTGGCTTTGTAATATTGTTTTGCCTTCTCGTACATCAATTCCCACGAAGCTGTCAGGGTTTCGTTCAGTTCGTCGAAGAGTTCCTTTGCGTTCCGCACTTCGTCAATCAAGCGGAAGCGCTCGTTCAGGATTTCTGCGTTTTCTCCCCTGTCCCGGTAGTAGGCAACGGCGTCCTGCATTTCCTTTTGGACGGTTCCGATGCTGTACAGGTTCTCGATGTTGTTGACGATGTCAAAGATGACCGGTTCCTTGCTTTTCGATGCCGAAAGCGCTCTGCCGATCTGTTGCTTGTAGACGATTGGGGAAACGGTCGGACGGAACAGGATGACGCCGCTTACGTCCTCTATATGGATTCCCTCATTGAGCATGTCGATGCAGAAGAGCAACTTCAGGTGGTCGCTGTTGTCCTGTTTGAAGTCCTTGAAGGCCTGATCCGTTTCCGGATCGTCGGCATAGGCCGTGTAGATGTGCGGGGTCTTGTCGATGGCTCCGAACCATTTCTTTACGTTGGCCTTCATTTTTTTCATGTGCGCAAGGTTAGCGCAGAAGACCAGATATTTTCCTGCTGTGTCCTTAATATGCTTTGAGAATATCTCGTCAAGACCCTCGGCGTTTTCGAGGGCCTGATGGAGCTTTTCGAGAACTTTTTCTGCTTTTTCCCGCACGGCTTGGCTTTTTGCCTTGCTTACGCGTTTTTTCAGCTTGTCATAGTCTTTCTGGTATGCATAGATAGACGTCACATAGGTTGGCGGATTCAGGATGCCGCGCACGATGGCTTCGCCCAGGGTCATTCCCGAAGCAATGTTGCCGTCGAAGAGTTCGTCCGCCATGTCACGCTGGTTGTCCAGGTAGCGGATATTCGTGGCGGAAAGGCCAAGGACAGGAATGCCCTTATACATTTCGAGAAGACGAACTACGCCTTGTCCCCAGATTTCCGCACCGCAACGGTGGAATTCGTCGAGGATGATATAATCGGGCTTGATTTCAGCAAGCTCTTCTTCGGAAAGAAGCACGAGTTTCGCATAAGTATAAAAGGTGATGTTTTGTGGGACGTCCGCGCCGCAGGCAAGGAGATTCTCCTGCTGCGTCTTGAAGATATATTCCGAAGGCGAGAGCCAGCAGACGCGTTTTTCGGGATGCTCCTCGCAGAGTTTGAAGGCAATGAAGGATTTTCCTGTGCCGGTTGGATGAACGACGGCAGCTTTACCTGTTTTTTCAAGCATGGCAAGGGCTGCGTCGTAGGCGGACTGATTGTGCGAGAACAGATTGATTTTCATACCGCCATCGCCTCCCGTACCATTCACTGCGCCGTTTCTGTACGCAACAAAATTTCTCAAAAGGTGTACCTTTTGAGAACGATCATTTTGAGCTGAAATTTCGGACGCGAAAAAAATCAGCCCTTGAAATTACTGGAGGTTTATGTTATA
>CAMVIO010000178.1 GCA_947167555.1 uncultured Selenomonadales bacterium | reverse complement strand
ACCAGAATTTGGGACACGCTCAGGGAAATCGCCTAAAGCATATTACCTGTGCGATAACGCTAAATTTTTCTTGGGCCTTGACGAAAAAGCAGCAGACGGTATCAATAAAGCAGCTTTTGAAAGAGCCAAGGAACGGCATCTTAAGGAGCTTGCCGGGTGTTCCTCCTTGGCAGGGAAGGCGGTTTGTGCTTTCTTTGAGCATTGGCAGCCGGAAAAGGCTCTTTCCAATGCAGTTGTTAAAGAGTTTTTGGATGCGGGTGTATCTGAAAAAAAGCTGGTTTTTTGGGTCGATGACGATTATGCCCAAAATGATGAAGAGATTATAAGGCTTTGGGATAACTCCCATGCCCAAAATGACAATGAAACAGAAATAGGACGATGCCTTGTAACCGGAGCGTGTGCGCCGATTGCGCGGCTTCATAAATCGTTTCATGGCGTGAAAGGCGCACAATCCAGTGGAGCTATGCTTGTGTCGTTTAACGTGGATTCGTTTGAATCTTACGGGAAAGACAAGGCACAAGGACTGAATGCCCATGTGTCGGAAGCGGCTGCTTTCGCGTATGGAGAGGCATTGAGTTATCTCTTGAACGATGAGCGTCACCGAAAATATATCGGGGACATGACCGTCGTATATTGGGCGGAACAACAAAACGAGATATGCCAGGATATTTTCAGCGGCTTTGGTTTTGATGACGGCAACGAGATGACACAGCAGGATTTGAACGCCATCTTGCAATCGGTAAAAGACGGGAAAGCCATTGCTTATAACGGGCAGGAAATCCCGTATGACAATGATTTTTATATTCTCGGACTTTCGCCGAACGCGGCGCGCATTTCCGTGCGCTTATTCTATCGAAATTCTTTCGGTGCAATTCTGTCGAACATCCAACAGCATCATGAACGCATGGAGATTGTCCGGCCTGGCGGAAAAGAATGGGCACCGATTTCGCTATGGAGGCTCCTGTCGGCTACGGTATCACCGAAATCAAAGGACAAGACAGCGGCCCCGCCAATGGCGGGCGCGTTGTTCCGCTCGATTTTGATGGGCGGGCCGTATCCCGCGTCGCTTTATCAAAATGTAATGCTTCGGATTAAGGCGGAGCAAGATGAAACCGACGGCAACCCGCCGCACTATAAAATTACGGAAGTGCGGGCGGCAATCATCAAAGCGTACCTGATAAAAAATAAAGGGAGGAATGTCACTGTGGCACTGGATGAAACGAATACAAATACGGCATACGTTCTCGGGCGTATCTTTTCCGTATGGGAACAAATACAGGAGGCTGCGAATCCGGGACTCAATTCGACCATCAAAGACCGCTATTTCAACGCGGCTTGTGCGACACCGACGGCGGTTTTTTCCAAGCTCCAGATTTTGTCAAATCATCATTTGCGGAAACTGGAAAAAGGACAGGAAGTGTATTTTGAGAAAAAACTGACAGAACTGATGGGGTTACTCCAAGGCGGGGAAGTTTTGCCGAAAACCTTGTCGTTGGATGAGCAAGGAATGTTTATTCTTGGTTATTATCATCAAACGCAAAAGCGGTATGAAAAAAAGGAGGAAAAATAAGATGGCAGAGGCAATCAAGAATCGGTACGACTTTGTGGTGCTTTTTGATGTGGAGAACGGAAATCCGAACGGTGATCCGGACGCGGACAATATGCCGCGCGTCGATCAGGAAACGGGCTATGGCATCGTTACGGACGTATGCTTGAAGCGCAAAATCAGGAATTATGTGGAAACCGCCAAAGAAGGCGAGCCGGGTTTCCGCATCTATATCAAGGAGCGCGTGCCGCTGGAACGCAGCGATAAGGAAGCCTACCAATACTTGGACGTCGATGAAAAGGACGTCAAGGCGGCGAAAAAGAAGGATGTAAATCTCGATGTCAAGATTCGGGATTTCATGTGCCAAAACTTCTATGATATTCGCACTTTTGGCGCGGTCATGACGACCTTTGTGAAAGCGGCGTTGAATTGTGGGCAAGTACGAGGCCCCGTACAGATTGGCTTTTCGCGCAGTATCGACCCGATTATCCCACAGGAGATTGGTATTACGCGCGTAGCCATCACGACGGAAAAAGATGCGGAAAACAAAAAGACAGAGATGGGACGGAAATATGTTGTTCCTTATGCTCTTTACAAAGTGGAAGGCTATATTTCCGCGAACCTCGCGCGCAAGACGACAGGATTCAGCGAAGACGATCTTGCCTTGCTGTGGCAAGCGATTATCAATATGTTTGAGAATGACCATTCGGCGGCGCGGGGCAATATGGCCGTGCGGGAGCTTATCGTTTTCAAGCACGAAAGCGAACTGGGCAACGCGCCAGCTTACAAACTCTTTGAACGCGTCAAGGCGGCGCGTGTCGATGCAAGCAAACCTGCCCGCGCCTATTCGGATTATCGGGTCGAAGTGGACACGGACAATCTGCCTGCGGGCGTGACTTGCACGCGCATGATATGACCTACGACGAAGACGAATTCCTGCTGATTTCCGGCATTCAGCATTTTTCCTTCTGCCGTCGGCAGTGGGCGATGATTCATCTCGAACAGCAATGGAAGGAAAACCTTCGTACCGTGGAGGGGCGCATTGTTCATGAGCGTTGCCATGACGAGGGCTTCACGGAAAAACGGAAAGACCTCCTGACAACGCGGGGAATGCGCGTTTTTTCCCGTTCGCTCGGCGCGGTGGGGCAATGCGATGTTGTGGAGTTTCATCGGCAGGCGGACGGTGTGCGGCTTTTCGGGCAGGAGGGCGCATGGCGGGCAGTTCCCGTGGAGTACAAGCGCGGCAAACCGAAGACGGAGGACTGCGACCGTTTGCAGCTTGCGGCGCAAGCGATGTGCTTGGAGGAGATGCTGGGCGGCGAGGTGCCGCGCGCTTATCTTTTCTATGACGAGATCCGGCGGCGGGAGGAAGTGGAGGTCACGGAGGCGCTTCGGCAGGAGGTGCGGGACGTTTTTCGCGAGATGCACGATTACGCGCGGCGCGGCCATACGCCGAAGGCGAAGCCAAAGAAGCAGTGCCAGTCCTGCTCAATGAAAGAGCTTTGCCTGCCGCGGCTGCCGAAATTGCTTTCCGTGGACGAGTATTACCGCCGGGCTTTGGAGTGATTGGATATGCGGCGTTTGTTGAATACTTTGTTTGTCCTGTCGGACGATACCTACTTGGCACTGGAAAATGAGAATGTTGTGATCTACAGACAGGAAGAGGTGTTGGGGCGTGTACCGCTGCTGGGGCTGGAGAATATCCTGTATTTCGGTTTCCGCGGCGCGAGCCCCGCGCTGATGGGGGCTTGCGCGAAGCGGCAAATCGGCCTGTGTTTTCTGCGGCAGAACGGGCGGTTTTTGGCACGCGTTTGCGGAGAGAGCCAGGGGAACGTATTGCTGCGCAAGAAGCAATACCGCGTTTCGGACGATGAGGCGGAAAGCTGCCGGATTGCGCGAAATTTTATCGTCGGCAAGATTTACAACAGCCGCGCGGTTTTGGAGCGTGCGAAGCGCGACCATCCGATGAGCGTGGATGTGGAGGCGTTGGAAGATGTGAGCCGCGAGCTTCATTCGTCCATGCGGGAGGCAAGGCAGGCGGAGCGGCTGGACGATTTGCGCGGCATAGAAGGAAATGCGGCGCGGCTGTACTTTTCCGTGTTCGGGGAATTGATTCTGCAAAATAGGGAAGAATTTCCCTTTCATGGGCGGTGGAAGTGCCCGCCGATTGGCCGGGTGAACGCGGCGATTTCCTTTGTTTACACGATGTTGGCGCATGACTGCGCGTCGGCGTTGGAAAGCGTTGGCCTTGATGCGTATGTTGGCTTTTTGCATCGCGACAGGCCGGGACGCGAATCGCTGGCGTTGGATTTGATGGAGGAGCTTCGTGCCGTGTATGCCGACCGCTTCGTGCTGACTTTGATCAACAATCGCGTCCTGAAGCCGAAGGATTTCGACGAGCGCGAGAACGGCGTGGTTTGGCTGGGCGAGGATGGAAGGAAGGCGGTCGTGAACGCGTGGCAGGAACGGAAACGGGATACGCTGTCGCACCCGTATCTAGGCGAGAAAATCTATTGGGGGCTTGTGCCGTATGTGCAGGCGCTTTTATTGGCGCGACATCTGCGCGGCGACTTGGAGGAATATCCTGCGTTTCTATGGAAGTAGGGGAAAGCGATGCTGGTTTTGGTTACCTATGATGTGAACACGGAAACGGCAGCGGGAAAGCGGAGACTGCGCTCTGTGGCAAAATGCTGTGTGCGGCATGGTCAGCGGGTGCAGAATTCGGTATTCGAGTGTGTCTTGGATGAGGCACAGTACCGAGAAGTCCGGCATCAACTGCAAAAATTGATTGATCCGGAGAAAGACAGCCTTCGCTTTTACAATCTGGGCAATCAATATGCGTCGAAGGTCGAGCATGTCGGCGCAAAGCCGGGATATGATGCCGAGGGCACGCTGATTATGTAGTGCGAAGCGGAAGCAAACATGGACGATTTGCGTGTGTTTATGCGGGAAGGAGGGAATGATTTTGGAGGTTCGCGAAAAAAGCCCGCCGCAGCTTTGAATGACAACGATTGTATAGTACCCTGTCGCCCTCCATGCGGAGGGCGTGGATTGAAATACGAACAATCCGAGCGGCGCGAGTGATATGCCAGCGTCGCCCTCCATGCGGAGGGCGTGGATTGAAATAGCGTCCCCGCCCCAAGTCCGTATTCCGAAACATCGTCGCCCTCCATGCGGAGGGCGTGGATTGAAATTTTTCGAAGTCCCAAGCATATTCCTCCAAATATGGGTCGCCCTCCATGCGGAGGGCGTGGATTGAAATTCGTACTCATCACAAAGAGATATGAAGTTCCCACGTCTGAACTCCAGTCACATTGAGGATTCGAGTTTGCCGTTTTATGCTCGATATAAAGTGCAGTC
>CAMVIO010000177.1 GCA_947167555.1 uncultured Selenomonadales bacterium | reverse complement strand
GCCTGTGATACTTTCGGAACTGGCTTTCGTGTAGGCATGGGCGCGGAAGCAATCAAGGAGCTTCTTGAGGAACTGGATCTTGATGAGCTCAATGAAGAATTGCGAAATGAACTTTCCGGCGTCAGCGGGCAGAAAAAGGTGCGTGCGATTCGTCGGCTGGAAGTTGTTGAGGCTTTCCGCAAGTCGGGGAACAAACCTTCTTGGATGATTCTTGATGTGGTGCCGGTCATTCCGCCGGAACTCCGTCCGATGGTTCAGCTCGATGGCGGCCGTTTTGCCACCTCCGACCTGAACGATCTCTATCGTCGCGTCATTAACCGCAACAACCGATTGAAGAGGCTTTTGGATCTCGATGCGCCGGATATCATTGTCCGGAACGAAAAACGTATGCTGCAGGAGGCAGTGGACGCTTTGATTGACAATGGACGTCGCGGTCGACCTGTTACGGGACCTGGCAATCGTCCGTTGAAGTCCCTTTCGGATATGCTCAAAGGCAAACAGGGACGTTTCCGTCAGAATTTGCTTGGAAAACGCGTCGATTATTCCGGCCGCTCGGTTATTGTTGTCGGTCCGGAACTGAAGTTGCATCAGTGCGGTCTTCCGAAAGAGATGGCATTGGAGCTTTTCAAGCCTTTTGTCATGAAAAAGCTTGTCAATAATGGTGCTGCAAATAATATCAAAGCGGCAAAGCGTGCTGTTGAGCGTGTCAAACCGGAGGTCTGGGACGTCCTCGAAGATGTCATCAAAGAGCATCCGGTCCTGCTGAACCGTGCACCAACGTTGCATCGTTTGGGCATTCAGGCGTTTGAGCCGGTACTGACGGAAGGACGTGCGCTCAAGCTGCATCCGTTGGCTTGTACCGCCTACAACGCTGACTTTGACGGAGACCAGATGGCCATCCATTTGCCCCTTTCGGCAGAGGCGCAGGCAGAGGCTCGCATCCTGATGTTGGCGGCGCATCATATCCTTGCACCGAAGGACGGCAATCCGATTATCGTTCCGACACAGGACATGGTTCTGGGGTCGTATTATTTGACAATCCTACGGCCTGGTGCGACGGGCGAAGGGATGTTCGTCACAGGCATCGAAGAAGCGTTGCTTGCTTACCAGCATCATTCTTTGGATTTGCAGGCCTCTATTACGACGCGAATCGAAGGATACGGTCTTGTGAAGACTTCTTTGGGCCGCATGATTTTCAATGAAATCCTGCCTGAAGAGATTCGCTATTATGTAAAGAACAAAGAAACCGGCGAATGGGAATACGGCATTCGCATGAACAAGAAAGAACTGGAGCGGCTTGTCGCGAAATGCTTCAAGCATTTCGGTGCTGGCAAGACTGCCGTTGTCATCGATAATGTAAAGAATCTTGGGTATCATTACGCTTGCCTGGCAGGCATGACGGTCGCTATTTCGGATGTTATTGTTCCGCCGGAAAAGCAGGAAATGATTGATACGACAACAGAGGCTGTCAACAAGATTGAGCATCAATACGGTCGCGGTCTCATCACAGAAGAGGAGCGCTATAACAAGGTTGTTGCACTTTGGCAACAGACGACGAACGATGTCGGCGAAGCTATGATGCACAACATGGATCCCTTTAACCCGATTTTCATGATGGCGGATTCCGGTGCGCGAGGTAACGCGCAGCAGATGCGTCAGCTCGCAGGTATGCGCGGCTTGATGTCCGACCCGTCAGGCAAGATTATCGCTCTTCCGATTACGGCGAATTTCCGCGAAGGGCTTACGGTTTCCGATTACTTCATTTCGTCTCACGGCGCACGTAAAGGTCTTGCCGATACTGCGCTCCGTACGGCTGACTCCGGTTATTTGACGCGTCGTTTGGTCGATGTGGCGCAAGACGTCATCGTACGCGAAGACGATTGCGATATTGTCAGTATTGATCTCGCGCGGGAGAGAGCGCGTCTTGCTGCATCATCAGCGGAAGCGGTGGAGATTCTCCGCGATATGTTGACGGGACGTGTGCTGGGGGCCGCAATTGTCGATCCTGAAACAGGAGAAGAGCTTTTAGCGCAGGATTCAGTTTTGACGGAAAACGATCTATCGTTGATTGGTGAACGTCATGTGAAGGAAATTGTTATTCGTGGTTCTCTGGCATTCTCCGAGGCGGTCATCAGCAACGCTATGGTATCCGAGACGGTGGTTCTCGGTACGACGGATGCAAAAACGCGCAAAGCGATCCTCTCGTCCATTATCCATGAGGTATCGGGCAAGAAGTCAATCGAGGATGTGACAAACAGCGAGGGTGAGATACTGATAGCCGCGGATGCGGAAATTACGGAAGACGACGTGAAAAACGCTCTTGCAAGCGATGCAAAGGAAATTCGTGTCCGTAACAATAACGTGCGCGGCATTGAAGTCGAAGCCATCAAGGAAGGCAACGGAATTATCGAACCCCTTTCGGAGCGCATTATCGGTCGTGTGCTTGCCGAGGATATTGTCGATCCGAAAACAGGGGAAAAGATTGCTTCCCTGAATCAGACTGTGGATGAGGAACTGGCAGAGAGGATTTGCAAAGTCAGGGATAAAGTATCCATTCGCAGCGTGCTTACCTGCAAATCCCAGTACGGCGTCTGCATCAAATGCTATGGGCGCGACTTGGCAAATGCCGCGGAAGTCGATGTCGGCGAAGCGGTTGGCATTATTGCGGCACAATCCATCGGTGAGCCGGGTACCCAGCTGACGATGCGTACGTTCCATTCCGGCGGTGTTGCTGGCGATGATATTACGCAGGGTCTTCCACGTGTCGAGGAGCTTTTTGAGGCGCGCAAGCCGAAGCACCACGCAATTATCGCTGAAGTTGAAGGCACAGCGGAAATCCAAGAGGAAAATGGGAATCGCAAGGTAATTATTACACCGGCAGACGGCGAACCGCGCGAATATGCAGTTCCTTATGGTGCACGTATGGTGGCGCAGGATGGAATGCATATCAAGCTCGGCGACAAGATTACCGAGGGTTCCATCAATCCGCATGACATTTTGCGTGTCTGTGGATTGAAAGAAACACAGCGTTATCTCGTTTATGAAGTGCAGAAAGTCTACAAGTCGCAGGGTGTCGGCATCAACGACAAGCATATCGAGGTCATGGTGCGCCAGATGCTGCATAAGGTCAAGATTGAAGAGGCTGGCAGCACTCAATTCCTGCCCGGCGAGTATATTGACATCAATTCCTTTGAGGCGGCAAATGCGCGCGTGATTGAGGAAGGCGGCGAGCCAGCTGTGGCGAAGCCGATTCTCTTAGGCATCACAAAAGCTTCCCTTGCTACGGATTCCTTCCTGTCGGCGGCGTCTTTCCAGGAAACGACGCGTGTGCTAACGGATGCGGCAATCAAAGGGAAGGTAGATCCTTTGATCGGTCTCAAGGAAAACGTCATCATCGGCAAATTGATTCCCGCAGGAACAGGAATGGGGCGTTACAGGAACATCGGCGTCGTCGATCCCGATGCGGCGGATATGGTTTCGGAGACGGCGGAGGGAACAGTCGATTCATCGGTGGATGGCGAACCAGTTCCCGGAAATGATGATATAGCCGTGACGGAAGATGAAAAGATGTCGGAAGTTCCAGTTGTTGAACAAGAGGAGCAGCCGGCGGCGGATGCATAGGAAATAAAAACGAATAAAAACGGTTCGTACGCATAAGCGTTGCGAACCGTTTTTTTGAAAAGATTGGAGATGGTAATCGTGGATTCCTTGACATTGGCAAAAGCGAAGGAGATTCTGGCAAAGCATACGAAAGAGGCTCATCTTTTTGTGCATGCGGCGGCGGTCAGTGCCGCTATGGAGGCGATGGCTGAGTATTATGGGGCAGATGCCGCGCATTGGGCTGCAATCGGTTGGCTGCACGATGTTGATTATGAAAAATATCCTGACGAGCATTGTCATCACGTGAGGGAGCTTCTCGAACCGGAGGGAGTCAGTGAGGAAGACATAGGTTCCATCATTTCTCATGGGTATGGTGTTGTCACCAATGAAAAGGAACCGCAGACAGATATGGAAAAATGTCTTTTTGCTGTTGACGAGCTTACGGGCATTGTTCACGCATATGCGTTAATGAGGCCTGAGGGCATGAAAGGGATGGAAGTCAAAAGTCTCAAGAAAAAATTCAAGGATAAGCGCTTCGCTGCAAAATGTGACAGGGATTTGATTCAAAAAGGAATCGAGCGGTTGGGGCTGGAACTTTCCGTCGTGATGGAATACTGCATCAAGGGAATGCAAGCCCATGAGGCGGAACTTGGATTGGAAAAAGAATAGAAAGCGGGCGATAAAAATGAGCATTCGAATCGGTATTTTAGGGTATGGCAATCTTGGGCGCGGCGTCGAGTATGCAGTGGACGCATGCGAGGACATGGAACTTGCGGCGGTTTTTACACGGCGCGATCCGTCGGCGTTGAAAATCCGCAAAGCGGGAGTGCCAGTAGTTTCAGTCAATAAAATGGACGCATGGAAGGATAAAATCGATGTCTTGATTCTCTGCGGAGGGAGTGCCACCGATTTGCCGGTGCAAACGCCGAAATACGCGAAAGATTTCAATGTCGTCGATAGCTTTGATACCCATGCGCGGATTCCCGAGCATTTTGCGGCAGTCGATGCGGCTGCAAAAGAGGGCGGAAAAGTCGCTATTATTTCCGTCGGTTGGGACCCCGGGCTCTTTTCATTAAGTCGTGCTTATGCAAGTGCTATTTTGCCGAACGGAAAGGATTACACCTTCTGGGGGCGCGGTGTCAGTCAGGGGCATTCCGATGCGATCCGGCGAATCGCGGGAGTTAAAAATGCGAAACAGTATACGGTGCCTGTGGAGGCTGCATTGGAAGCTGTTCGTTCAGGGGACAATCCGTCCCTTTCGACTCGGGAGAAACACACGCGGGAGTGTTTTGTCGTGTTGGAAGAAGGGGCGGACGCG
>CAMVIO010000176.1 GCA_947167555.1 uncultured Selenomonadales bacterium | reverse complement strand
GAACCGAGAACCGTGCGGCATCGGGATGTGAAGGAAATCACCCGCAACTTGCTTGGAACTTGCGGATAAAACAACCCCCACGCCATCGCGTTTGCGGCGGCATGGGGGTTGTTTTGTCGAGACTAACGGGCAGCAAGAGGATTCTCAGAAATCATGGCGTCATGTCGATGGGCTTTGTTGTTGCCGTCAAAGTTGCGGTCATACAGCAAGGCGGCAATCAGCACGACGAAGCAGGAGCCCGCGTTATGCACCAGCGCGCCCGTGGTCGGCGTGAGGACGCCTTGCAGGGAAAGCACTATCGCCACGAAATTGATGCAGAGAGATAGGGAAATGCTGAGCCGTATCGTCTGCACGGTCGCGTTGGCAAGGCGTTTCAGGTAGGGGAGCTTTGAAATATCGTCGTTCATCAGCGCAATATCGGAGGCGTTCACGGCGATATCGCTGCCCATATCGGCCATCGCCACACCGATGTCGGCGATTTTCAGTGAAGGAGCGTCGTTCACACCGTCCCCGATCATGCCGACGACACGTCCGTTTTTCTGCATTTTCATGATATGGGCGACTTTCTCTTCCGGGAGAAGACCGGCATGGACCTCGTCAAACTCCGCCTGCGCGGCGAAATATTCGGCGGTCTGCGCCGTGTCGCCGGTCAAAAGGACCGTTTGCACGTTCATATCGCGCAGTTCCGAGACGACGGCTTTCGCTTCCGGCCGAAGCACGTCCGAAAATGCGAGAACGCCGCAGAGCTTTCCCTGCACCGCCGCGAAAATCGTCGCCTTGCCCTGCCGCAGCAGAGGCGCCCATTGCGCCTCCGTCTCCCGAGGGATTTCGACGCTATGCTCCCGCAGATATTTTTCGCTGCCGCAGCGCACGGTTTTTCCGTTCACCTGCGCGACGATCCCTTTTCCGGCCTGCATTTGGAAATCCGACAAATCCAAAAGCTGTGCGCCTTGCTCTTTCGCGAAGCGGACGACGGCTTTCGCCAGAGGATGTTCGCTGCGGGATTCCACGGTGGCCACGAGGGACAGCAGCGAATCCTTGTCGGCAGCTTCGCCCAACGCAACGATATCCGCCACGTTCAGCCTGCCGAGAGTCAGCGTCCCCGTCTTGTCGAAAGCGATGGTATCCGCTTTTCCCATGTTCTCCAACGCTTCGCCGGATTTTATGACGACGCCGTGCTTCGTCGCCTGCCCGATGGCCGCCATGATGGCGGTGGGCGTCGCCAGCACCAGCGCGCAGGGGCAGAACACGACCAGCACCGTCACGGCACGGACGAGATCGCCCGTCAGGAAATAGGCGGCGACGGCGATCGACAGCGCGACGGGCACGAGCCAGCTCGCCCATTTGTCGGCGATGCGTTCCATAGGGGCTTTTTTCTCCTCCGCTTCCTGGATCATGCGGATCAGTTGGTAGAGAGAGCTGCCGGTTCCGGTTTTCGTGACTCGGACGTCAATCGTGCCGAAACGGTTCAGCGTACCGCAGAGCACGGCCTCCCCGACGCCCTTGTCGATGGGCAGGGACTCGCCCGTCAATACGGACTGGTCCACCGAGGTGTTGCCGCTGACGATTTGCCCGTCCGCCGGAATCTTCTCGCCCGGCAGGATACGCAGGACGTCGCCGACGCGTATCTCCCCGGCGTCAATCATTTCCTCGTTGCCGTCCGCGATACGGCGTCCCTGCTCCGGCACGAGGCTGACGAGCTTCTTCAGACCCTTTTGCGCGCGCTGCGTCGTCTTTTCCTCGATGATGGCCCCGAGCGCCATGATGAAGGCCACCTCGCCCGCGGCAAACAAATCATCGATGGCGATGGCGGCGCACATGGCGATGGAAATCAGGAGCGCCGAGGAAATCTTGCGGATTCCCGTGTTGTTTATCAGCCGCGCCGCCGACAGATAGATCAGGGGCAGGCCGCAGATCAGGACGGCGAGCCACGCGGGATCGACAGGCAGGGCCTGCTCCCGCCATCTTGCCCAAAGACTGACGAGGAGCGCCGCGCCTCCGACCATCGTCATCGGCGTCCCCGAAAGGAAATCGTTCCATTGTTTCAACATACGCGTTGCCTCCTTGACAAAAAAACTGCCGAAATGTATGATTTGTTTAATAACAAACACTTTGTTCAAAAACGATTATAAGCATACGAACGACGGGCGGCAACGCATAATTTCCTTTTGTTGTATGCTATCGGACAATCGGGACAATTTGTTCGGAAGGAGCGTTCCATGGACAGGCGCCAGCAAAAAACGAGAGCCGCGATCTTTGCGGCATTCAACGAGATTCTCACGGAAAAAAGCTACCATCAGATCACGGTGCAGGAAATCATCGACCGCGCCAATGTCGGCAGGACTACGTTCTACGACCACTTCGAGACCAAGGACGAGCTGCTGCGGGAAATGTGCGACTCGCTTTTCCGGCATATCTTTTCCGATGTGCTGTCGGCGGAAAGCACCCATGACTTCTCCCTTTCCGACGGCACGTCCCGGATGGTCATCACGCACATGATCTATCACCTGCGGGACAATCGGAAAAATCTGCTGGGCATCCTGGCCTGCGAAAGCGGCGAAATGTTCCTCCAGTTTTTCCGTCAATACCTGAACAATGTATTTTCCTCCTATATGCCAACCTCAAACGCGAGAGAAGTCCCCGAGGATTTCCTGCTTAACCATATCTCGGGCAGCTTTGTCAACATGGTGCAATGGTGGCTCAAGGGCGGAATGAAGGAATCGCCGGAGCAGCTGGCGACATATTTCGAAGCGGTCACGCAGCCGATCTTGACGCAAAAGGAGGCGGAATGAAATGCGCCGACGGATTTTGATCTTTGTAGTATTCCTGTCCGGTATGCTTCTCTTTTCTTCTGCGGTTTTCGCCGCGTCCGGGCTTTCCGGCATGGCAAAGATTACGGATATACAGATTGCGGAAAGCGAGAACGCGCTGGAAATCGTCGTGAACGCCGACCGAAATCTCACGTTCAAGACGTCCGCCTTGTCCAGGCGCATTATCGTGGATATACAAAACGCATGGCTCGCGCCCGACGTGAAAAGGGCCGTCGATTTGGACAGCCCGTTTGCCAGGCGCTGCCGTATTGCCCAGTTCAACAAGAAGACGGTACGCGTCGTGGTCGAGACCGACGCGAAAAAGGACGGATACGAAATCGCCGCCTTGCCGGACGCCTCCGAGCGCGGCGCAATCATCCTGCGGTTCGGTGCAAAGCAGGAGGGCAAGCAAACCGTCCGGGAAGCGGCGGAAGAAAAATTGCCGCTCGATCCCGGCATTGAGGGAAAGCGCATTACCCTGGACGCGGGACACGGCGGCATCGATCCCGGCGCGATCGGGCCGACGGGTTTGACGGAAAAGAGTGTGACGCTCCGCATCGCGAAAGAATTGAAAACGATTCTGGAAGAGGAAGGCGCCACCGTTTACATGACGCGAACCGAAGATGCGGAAGTTTCCCCGAAGGGCGAGGACGCCACGGACGTCGAGGAACTGCAGGCCCGATGCGACGTGGCGAACCAAAGCCAATCCGACCTTTTCGTATCTATCCATATCGACGCTTATACAAAACCAGAGCCGCACGGTACGACTTCCTTCTACTATCGGCGGGGAACAAAGCATTCCAGAACATTCGCCGAGGACGTGGGAAAAGGCGTCGTGCGACGGCTGGGAACCTTCAATCGAGGCGCGAAGGGCTGCAACTTTTACGTCGTGCGCCACACGGATATGATCGCCACGCTCGTGGAGGTGGCGTTTATCTCCAATCCGGCGGAAGAAAAGCTGATGAAATCCGACAAAGGCGTGAAGTTGGCCGCGCAGGGTATCGCGGACGGCATCCGGGAGTTCCTATGACAATGGCGGTCCGGGAAAGGAGTTTTCTGTCATGACGTTTGGCGGAAAGGAAACGACGATGGCAAAGCGCATAGCCCTTTTTGCCGCAGTTGCGCTGCTGCTGTTTTTTGCGGCAAGTCCCCGGGACATGAACGCGCACAAGGTGGAGGAGCGGGAACGCGAAACCAAGGTAATGATACTGAACTACCACAAGGTAGACAACATGAATATTTCCCTGTCCGTGCTGCCGAAGGATTTTGACGCGCAAATGAAATATTTGAAGGAAAACGGCTACCATACGATAACGCCGGACGAGCTTTACGGGAGCCTGATGGGAACCTGCGAACTGCCCGAGAAGCCTGTGCTGATCACCTTCGACGACGGCTATGCAGACAACTATCATTACGCTTACCCGATTTTGAGGAAATATGATTTCAAGGCGACGATTTTTCTCGCTTCCGGCTTCATGGGCAAATACGACAATTATGTTACATGGGACCAGGTGAGAGAGATGGCGTCCAACGGCATCAGCATACAGTCGCATTCCGTGACCCATTCCTCTATGTCGGACCTTTCGGACGAGCAACTGCAAGCGGAATTGACGGAATCGAAAGAGAAGATCGAAGCGGAAATCGGGCAGCCTGTGCAGTATTTCGCCTATCCCACAGGAATGTACGATTTTCACATCGCGCATCTTGTGCGGGAGGCAGGCTACAAAGCGGCGTTTACGATTCGATTCGGGAATGTGGACGAGGCAAGCAACCTGTACGCCATGGAGCGAATCCCCATCTTCCACACCGAAGATACCTTTTCGTCTTTCTTGGAACGGATCCATTATGTGCCCGCATTTGAACAATTGAGTTGGCGCAAAGGATAGTCGGACGGGAGAGATATTGATATTATTCGATTAACCGTTAGCCGAAAAAGAAACTTTCATACAAAAAATGGGCTGACGCACGAAAATCAAACGTGCGTCAGCCCATAATTATTTTGTGCTGTTCATTATCCAACCGATTTTTCCGGTTCCCTCACCGGCTCATCTTCCGCCACACCCTGAGCAGGCTGTCCTCGGACAGCTTGTCCACGCGGAAATAGGACGCTTCCA
>CAMVIO010000175.1 GCA_947167555.1 uncultured Selenomonadales bacterium | reverse complement strand
TCGGCGGCGACGCGATGCGCGACTTGCTGGACGCGGTGCGCGCTTATCGGGAGAGATTGGAAACAGAAGGGGAGAGGTAAATTCCACATCGTACCCCGCGCTGCATCGGCGAAAAGAAAAGCCCGACGGGTCATCACTCCCGCCGGGTCTTTTCTTTTGGAAAAGGAAAATGGCGGAGCCAGCACTCCGCCATCTGCCATTGGAAACTGCTACCAACCTTAGCTAGCAATTTGATTATAACATGTCTGTTTGCAAGAATCCATAGTTTTTCGCGAAAAACTATGGTATAATAGCCAATGAGAGACGGACGGTGTACGTCGGTTTGCTCCCGCAAGGGAGGTGATGCCCATGACGGTGTTTGAAACGCTTTCTTTAATGATTGCTTTCGGGCTCCTGATTGTCGCTATCCTTTCAAACAGGAGATAGTTTCCATCTGGAAATGAAAAAACCGCGTTAGCCTCGCGGTTTTTTCTAAAACCAACCATTTTAGGGAGAGCCGACAGTGCAGCATCGACCGTCTCTTTCTATGTTTATTATACCACAACTTTGCAAATCGTCAAGTTTCCGCAGGCAATGCAAGGAAGCGAAAGAAGTACAAAAAGCGTACAAAAGCCCGCCAGATGGCGGGCTTTTTGCTTGCGCTTGTGCAATGAAGCGCAAAGCGGTATAATATACATAAGAAAGGTGTGATACCATGAACGCGAACGGCGCAGAATTGCAGAACAATGATATGCCTTACGCCGAAGGGCATAATTTCGAGGATGCGGTACAGGCCTTGGAAAAACAATTAAAGGACGGCGTAGAGAGTGCCTTGCATGGGCGCACTTTCTCAGTGGACGAGCTTCGACAGGAATTGGGGCTATGACCGTGGAAGCGCCGAAGCATTATCAAGTGCGCATTGCCGACGTGGCTGCCGCAGATATAAAAAATATCCGTCAATACATTTTGGACACCTTCCGCTATGAAGCGCCTATGCCAAAGATTTTTCCCGCAAAATCACGGACGCGATTGAAAAGATGAACATTTTCCCTTTGGCATATCCGAAAACAGGCTTTGTGCTGGAAGGGTATGAAATTCGTTTCCGCCCGTGGAAATCTTATCTGATTTTCTTCATCGTGCGCGAAGATGAAGTGCAGATTATCCGCGTCTTGAAAGACAGGATGTATTGGCAAGCCGTACTGAAACGCATGATACGTGAATAATAAACATACAAAAACACGCTGCAAAAAGCCCGCCGGATGGCGGGCTTTTTGCTGTGTTTCTTTTGTTTCCTTTTCGCTTCTTCCCCTTCCTTTACTTCTGTCCCGGCTGGTAGTTTGCGGCGTCGCGGACGGCTTGGGTGGTTTTGTATGCTTTGACGTAGTCGGACAAGGCTTGGTCCGCGTTGCGCTGGGCTTCTGCTCTCCCCTCCATACCTTCCGCTCGGTTCGCATCGTTAAGAGCTTGCTCATAGCGCTCCCTTGCTTCCCGTTCCTCCGATTCCACCCGCTGGAGTTCTTCCGGCGTGGCGTTGATGCGGAGCTGCGTCAGCTCCGCGAAGGACTTCTCCGCTTGCTCCGCCTCCGTCACGGCCTTCTCGGCTTCCCGCACGGCATCCTGGGCTTCAAACACGGACTTATCCATAATTTCCGCTTTCCGAGCGGCTTCCGCTTCGGCTTGGAGTTTTTCGTACTGCCCCGCATGATCCTTTTCGTATTGCTCCCCTGCCGCATTCTCCGCGGCAGTTTTCGCATCATTCAATTCGTCGATGCGGGCGTTCAAAGCATCACGTTGCTCCAAAAGTTGCTCCATGCGGTCTTCATCCATGTTCCCGTTCATAAATTCCGCGTCAATCCCTTCCCGGGCGTTTTTGAGCTCGGCGATTTCCGCCTGCTGCTGCGCAGAGGCTTGTTCCATCGCGGCTTTCTTGTCCTCGTCCAGCTTATTGAGTTCGTTCTGCTTGCTGTCGGCTTCGGCTTTCAGCTTTTCGTGCTCGGCGTTTTTCGCGGCGAGCTCGGCTTTTTTCTCGGCGAGATTGGATTCCGCTTTGGCCTTTTCCGCTTGGAGCTTGTCGGTCTCCGCCTTGGCCTCCTGCGAGATGCCTTCGGCGCGTTCGAGGTTCTCCGACGCGTCTCTCTGCTCGAGTTGCGCGTGAGCCAGATCCTTCTCCAGCGTCTTGCAGCGGGCGTCTTCTTCCCGCCACTTGTTGGCGAGCTCTTCCAGCCGCTCGGGGCTCGCGCCTTCTTCCTTCGCCTTGCGCCAGTCCTCGAAGGCGTTGTGGCGGTCGCTTTCCGCCCCTTTCAGGTCGTTCTTGAGGCCGTTCACTTTCTGCTGGGCTTCGTTCAGCCTGTCGTTTGCCTTTTGCAGCCCTTCGCCGCCGACGGCCTTGACCTGCTCCTCGTTCAGCCGCGCGGCCTCGATGCGCGCCGCCTGCTGCGCCGCCTGTGTCTCCTGCTCCCGCTTCTCCACGGCCTCGGCCAGTTTCTTGCTTTCCTCGGCGTGGATTTCGTCGAGTTCCTTCATGGCCTCGGCGCGCTCCTCGCTGGTCTGGGCGCTGCGGAGCTTCTGCCGCGCGTTCGCCTCCTGCGTGAGGAGCTTCTCGCCCACGGAGTCGTTGATCCATTTCAGGCTGTCGTATTCCTTCTCCGCCTCGCGCACGGTGGTGACGGTGATTTCGCCGCCCTGCTGCTCGTCGCTTTGCTGCTGCTGCTGCTGATAGGCTTGCAGATCCTTCACAAGCTGAGAAATGCCGGGGTACTGATCGGAATATTTTTCGACCACGCTTTCGCTGAGGTTGTCCTGCGCCTCGCCGGCGACGATGGCAAGGTCCACCGTGTTCTGCGCCTGTTGCTGCTCCTCATACCTGCGAAGTTCCTCTGCAAACTGCTTGAAGTCAGACGCGCCAGCCGAACTCGTCCGTGCGTCTTCGTTCCCCTGCGCGGTCTGCTGTACGCTCTGCTGTACGGGCTGCTCGACGGTTTGCTGCGTGGTCTGTTGTCCGACTGTCTGCTGCTGCGTGGTCGGCTGGTTCTCTCCGCCAGCGCCGCCAAAGTAGGAGCGATTTTGGGTATTTTGGAGATCCGTCTGTGTACGGGACACTTTGTAAGAGGCGTCGCTCATCGCTTGTTTCGCGGCGGCTTCGTTGTTCTTCGCCGCCACGAGGGCTTCGTTCGCCTTTTGCAGCTCGGCCTTGAACGCCTCGATGGCGAGCTTGTCGCCGCTCTTCAGGGCTTTCAGGTAGGCGAGGGCGGCCTGTTCCGCTTTCGCGGCGGCGTCCTTCGTCTCCTGCTGGGCTTTCTGCCAAGCGTCGTAGGCTTCCCGGCCTTCCTTCGCGGCCTGGTCAGCTTTCTCCTGCGCTTCCTTTATGGCGGCTTCTTTCGCGGCCTGCTGCTCGGCTTCCCGTTTTGCCATTTCGGCTTTTATTTCGGCGTCTAGTTCCCGTTCTTTGGTTGCCCGCAGAGCTTCGTCCGCTTTGATCATTTCTTCTTTCAGCAATGCCGCCTTTGCCTTGTCGCCGCTCTTCACGGCGTCGATGTACTGCTTGGCGACGTTCTTCGAGCGCGTGGTCGCCTCGGCGACGGTGACGCCGTCGAAGAGCTTGCCGACGTCCAGCCCGGTGTTGTTCTGCTCCGCGCCCGTCTGCACGACGTAAACGTGGTCGGCGATGTTCGTCAGCTTGTCCTGCTGCGCCTCTTGCAAGGCTTTGGCGTATTCCCCTGCCGCTTCGTCTTGCGAGGCTTCCTGCAAGGCCCACTGGTATTCCGAGGCGGCGTTGTCGCTTAGCATGCCGTCGAGCTGATTCAACGCCTGCAGCACCCTGCCGGATTCCTGCGCTTCCTGCAAGGCTGTCTGGTATGCCGTTGTGGGGTCAGTGGGATCGATAGGAGAGGGCGTAGGCGTGACGCCGCCTTGATTATTGAGGAAATTAGTGAAACCTGCTTGGTCGGTTATCTGTGTGACCGCGCTATTGATGACATTGATGCCGCTGACCGTTGTGCCGCCATAGGAGACGCCATACGGGCTGATAAAGTATACCTGCCCGGTGTTGCCGGTAACTGGGTCCGGCAAATTGGTGATTGCAGCGCCAGCGCCCGTTATTTGGTTCACAAGCACGGAGCCGTTCATAGAGCCAACTCCCAGATAGGTTCCAGTATTGACGTTGAAACTCGCCCAGTTGATCAAAGTGTTCTGACTGACTACGAGGGCTGTGCCGCCCCATACGTCGCCGACGGGACTGCCTGCGTTAATTGTGTTCCCGCCATTGTTTACGCTCCCGAATATGACCTGACCACCAGTAGGGCCAGCAGGCTCTAAGGGCGCTGCGCTGACATTCGCCGCGCCCGCGCTGAGCACGGTCAGCGCGGCCGCCGCCGCGACCAGTTTCTTTTTCAGCTTTCTTGACATGGACATAGAAATCAACTCCTTTTTGTATGTCCAAAAATTTTAAGGTAAGAATTTCTTACTTTGTTTTTTAGGGGAACTCCCCCCGGCACTTCGTGCCACCCCCCTCCCGGAGGGGGGCTTATTTTTGCCTCCCTCCGGGAGGGAGGTGTCACGCCGCAGGCGTGACGGAAGGAGTTTTCAGAACGTCTTTGTCAGCGTGAAGGTCCACGGCCGTATCGCGTCGCCGTTGTCGATGCCGCCGTAGGTCATCGGGTGCGCGTAGTCGATGCTCGCGTACAGACCGAGCTTCTCGCTGCTGAACCGGTAGCCGATGCCGAAGGAGGAAAGATGGCGGTTGCCGACTTCCCCGGCGTTCAGGAGTTCATTGTTCGACAGCCAAGCCGCGTCCATGAAGAAGACGAAGCGCGAGTTGGGGATATACTGCGGCGTGTAAATCTCGAAGCTGCCGCCGACGCCGTTGTCCCCGGTCGCCACGCGCTCCTTGAAGCCGCGCACGCTGCCGAGGCCGCCCGCGCCGAACTGCTCGCTCTGCACGAGGTCGTTGGGCGTCCATTGGG
>CAMVIO010000174.1 GCA_947167555.1 uncultured Selenomonadales bacterium | reverse complement strand
CCTTATCCATCGTCAAGGACAGGCCGCTTTCGGCGGTGGCGAGGAACTTTTTGAAATATTACAGCGAACGGGCATAAAAAAAGGCGACGCGAAATGAATCCCGCTCCTTTGGGAAGTTATTGAGACCAACTGGAAATCTATGATAAAATAACCGTATCGACATTTATATTTCGCAAAAAACTCAAACGGGGGGATTGGCATGAAAAAAATCATCGCGGTGAACGGCAGCCCGCGCAGGAACGGCAACACGGCGGAGCTTTTGCGGCACGCGCTTCGCGGCGCGGCGGAGGCGGGCGCGGAGACGGAACTGGTAAACCTTTACAGCCTGAAATTCACGGGCTGCCTGAGCTGCTTCTACTGTAAGCGGAAAGATGTGCCGCACGGCGTCTGCGCCCTGAAGGACGATCTCGCGCCTGTGTTGCAGCGCATAAAAGAGGCGGATGCCTTGATTATGGGCGCGCCGATTTATTTCATGAATCTGTCGGCGGGCATGGTGGCCTTCATCGAGCGGCTGCTTTTCTCGAACTACATTTACAGCGACGAGATCCCCAGCGTGTTCCCGAAGCCGCTGCCCAGCGCCTTTTTTTACACGATGAACATGACCGAGGCGCACGTGGAGCAGTTCGGCCTGCGGGAGAAAATGGCCTTCTATGAAGGCTCCGCGGCGCGGATTTTGAAAGCGGAAACGAGAAGCCTTTACGCGTACAACACCTATCAGTTCAGCGACTACTCGAAATACGAGTCCTCGATTTTCAACGAGCCGGAAAAGGCGGCGTACCGCAAGGAAGTTTTCCCGAAGCAGTGCGAAGAAGCGTACAACATCGGCAAGGCGCTAGTGTAAAATAAGAAGCGCACAGATATGACCGTGGATTGGCTGTCATATCTGTGCGCTTTTTTGCGCGTCATGTTAAGAGGTTCAAGAATGTGTTCCGCTCGCGCGCTTTCCGCGCAGGCTTGCGGCGGCAATAACGCGCTCGATGGCTTTTTGGTGCTCGGACCCGTTGTAGAAAAAATCCTTGACCGCCACTTTGCGTACATAATATTTGAGCGCGGTGCCGTTTTCCCCTTCGCCGGGGAACCATTCGCTGCTGCCGGATTGGATGATGCGCGGCATTCCGCTGTCGTCCCGCCCGAGGTACATCATGGCGTGCCCTTCCGCGTAGAGCGTGTCGCCGGGGCGCAGGGTCTTGATGAAGGCGAGCTTTTCCTCCGTGCCCATGCCTTCCAGATCGACGCTCCAAGGCATCGCAAGCTGCTGGTCAACGGAATCCGTCGGAAGCTCGACGCCCACGCTCCGATAGACGCACGCCGTAAACAGCGAGCAGTCCACGCTGTCCTGCATGCCGCCCCAGCCGAAAATATCCCCCAGGAATCGGAAGGACTGGCGAATCAGATTGTTTTCCGAGCAGGGCAGCCAGCCTTTGTGTACCGTGTCGTCCGCAGGGACGCTCACGGGCACTTCCGCAAGCGCCGTCGGCACGGAGACGAGCCATGTCCCGTCCTCCTGCGGCTCCGGCTTTATCAGGGGCAGCCGATCTCCCATCCGGAAGGTCAGGACGGAACTGTCGGCTTGGAGTTTCTTCCGGTTGGCGGTAATCACGAGAAAATGCTCCGGAGCCGCGTACTTCATCCACTGCTCGCGGGTCACGAAGACCAGCTCGCGCGCGTCCACCCAGCCGATGTGCTGCCGCGCTTCCACGAGGCAGAATTTTTTGTCCCGGCTCTCCGCCAGCACCGCCAGCGGCTCTCCCGGATTTGCCGTGAACCCTTGGAGCAAATCGTAAGTCCAATCATAGGCATCCTCGTACCAAGGGGAACTTTCCGGCAGGTATCGGATATGCGCCTTCTTCGCCGGAAACGCGTAGCGCACGCTTGCCCGCTCGGGCGCTTCGTCCAAAGCGCAGTTGTCGTCCGCCCGCAGGACGCTTTCCTGCGGGATCGGGACGCCGCCCCGCCCATAAAGTTCTTCCATATTGTAGTAGGCGATGCCTTCCCTTGCAAACGCGATTTTTTCCCGGATATCGTCCCCCGTCACGGTGTCGGGGTAGTTTGCCATGTCGGCGAGAATATCGCTCTTTGCCCGCATCGTTTTCCGAATGGCGTTAAGCTCGCCTTCGCTCATGGTTTTCTCGCCGTCGGGGTTTCGCCGCGTCCAGTATTCCGCCGAGCCGAGCGCTCCCGCCATGCGCCGCGTTTCCTCGCCGCCCGCCAGATATTCTTCCAGCGTCAGCCCTTGCAGGTAAATCTTTCGCGCCGTTTCTTTGCCCACATAGCGGATATGTCCCGAATCATAGGCGTGGCCGGTGACGCCGGATTTTCCCGGCGGGTAGCGGAGAATGAAGCCGTGCTCGGCCAGTTTCCTGTGCATTTGCTGGTACGAAGTCTCATAGATGTTGTACCAATCCGCCTTCGGCGCGCCGTTCTCAACGACCACGACGTCCAGCGCCAGCCCGGTCTGCTGCTCCGAAAATCCCGGCGGGTCGGCGTGGGCGTCCGCGTATGCCTCGCCCTCCGCCGCCCGAAGCGCCTCGATGTGCGCCCGCTGCTGCTCGGCGGTTCGGTAAGCGGCGGCAATCTCGATTTGGATTGCGCCCTCGGTAGTGGCGTCGGGCCGCAAAAGATCCGCCCGCAATTCCAGAAAATGCGCGTAAGTTTCCCGCTCAACTTGAAATTCCTCGCTAAAACAATTCGCGGCGGTGACGAGGGAAAGGCTCGCCTCGTAACCGACGGGCAGCGGATGGGTCTTGTTCACCAAAAGCGGTTCCGCCGTCTCGGACGCCGATACGGACGCTTGCGCCGCCGAAACTGTTGTTTCGGGCATGAATCCAAATCCCATCGCCGCCGCCAGCAAAAGCGGGAAAATCGTTTTTGCTTTCATTTCGTTTGCTCCGTTCCTTCAAAAATACGATATTGGCGCGTTGCGTTTTCGCTTTTGTTATTTTATCATCCTGCCGCCGCTCTCGCAAGAAAAAGGCAAGGGCGCGGCTTGGCGGATTTGTTGTTTTCTAAAAAATCGCGGCGTCTTCCATTTTTTCCCGCCCCTCGACAGGAAAGCGGATTTTTTCATAGAATAATATAAAGATACTATAACAGGAACAGCAATTTCAATGGGGGGATTCGGATGAAAACAATCATCGCGGCAAGCGGTAGCCTGCGGAGGAACGGCAACACGGCGGGGCAGGCGCAAATTTGCGGTTTGCGATAAAGCTATGCGAAAGAAAACGACGAAGGAAATGATTGCCCGCGCGCTGGTCGAGCTGTCGGCGACAAAGAGCATCGACAAGATCACGATCCAGGAAATCGCCGAGGCCTGCGGGCTGACCAAAACCACTTTTTACAATCATTTCCGGGACAAATACGACTTGATTGTCTGGGCCTACGCCGAGCCGGTGCGGGACATCGTGAGCCGGGTGGGCGGCGCGGGATACGGTATCGGCGACGCCATTTTAGACATCATACGCTACTTTGACAGCAACCGGAAATTCATCCTGAACGCGCTGAAAAACACTTCGGGGCAAAATTATTTTCTGCATCATGTGGCGCGCATCCATTTTACGGTGCTGCGGGATTTCGTGGTTGCGCGGAGCGGCGATGTGCCGCCAAAGTTGGAAATTTTGATGAAGCTCTATGCCTACGGCACGGTGCAAATGACCTGCGAGTGGATGCTGGACGGCACGCCGATTCCGGCGGAGGCGTTTGCGGCTTTCCTGGAGGCGGGCATCCCGGAGGAATTGAAGCCCTATGTGTACGGAAAGGAAGTTGACGATTCGGCAAAATCGTAAATTGCAAACACCAACAAAAATGCTACAATGGTCATAGGATATTCATAAAAGGGGGAAAAGAAAATGAGTTTGCACGGACAGACAAAAGGGACGTCGCTGGCGCCGATTTCGGAGATGCTGGCGAAGGGCGAAGCCTGCGGCACGATGATGTACTACGCGCTGGCGCGGCTCGCGAAGGAGCAGGGCATGGAGGACGTGTCGAAGACATTCATCGAGGCGGCGAACCAAGAGGCGGTTCACGCGGGCTTCTACGCGACGCTGAACGCCATGTATCCGCAAGATTTCTGGACGCTGGTGCGGGGCCTGATGGCCGCCGAGTACCACGGCGACAAAGCAATCAAGGATTTGGCGGACAAGTTCCGCGCGGCGGGGCTGGCCGAGGCCGCCGACGAAATGGAAATTTTCGCGAAGCAGGAAGGCCACCACGGCGAGATGCTGGAAGGGCTTTTGAAAAAGTACAAGCCGGAGGCGCTTGACGTGGAAGGAAAGACGATTTACGTCTGCGGCTGCTGCGGCTTCGAGTACATCGGCGACCTCGACGCGGAGCCGGAGACTTTCGTCTGCCCGGTCTGCGGTCAGCCGAAGAAAGTTTTCAAGCTGAAAGCGTAAAGAAAGGGACAGCAAAATGAACATACAGGATTTTCAGGCGCACTCGTTCACGAAATTCGACAAGGACTGGGCGCTTTTGACCGCCGGGACGGAGGGCGATTGCAACAGCATGACGATCAGCTGGGGCGGCATGGGCACGATCTGGAACAAACCCGTGGTGTTCCTCTTTGTGAAGCCCGTCCGCTACACCTATGAATTTGTGGCGAAACACGACGAGATTACCGTTTCCTTTTACGACGAGAAATACAAAAAGGCGCTGGGCGTTTTCGGCTCGAAATCGGGCCGGGACACGGACAAGCCGAAGCTGGCGGGGTTGACGCCGAAAGCGATTCCGGGCGGCGTCACTTACGAGGAAGCGAAGGAAACGCTGGTCTGCAAGAAGCTCTTCATGCAGCAGATGGACAAGGACGCGATTCCCGAGGCGTGCCAAAAAGCGTTTTACTCGATGCAGGGCGAGGCGCAATCCCATTGTTTCGTGATTGCCGAAGTGCTGGAGATTCAATAAGGGGGAGAGACCAATATGAAAATCAAAGCGGTAAAACTGTACGAAAACGGATTCA
>CAMVIO010000173.1 GCA_947167555.1 uncultured Selenomonadales bacterium | reverse complement strand
ACGGCAATCGCATATCCGAAAAAATTTAATCAAGCAAAATGTGCCCCTATGGAAAACAATGATAATAAAGTGCGAAAATTTCCTGAATGGACTTTAAGTCAATTTATTGATGTGGCTGCAGAGATTGGTATTCTGAAGCAAGATGTAAAAAAATTTAGCCATGTTGTTAGGGATTTTAGAAATTATATCCATCCCTACGCTCAAATGTCAAAACACTTTGACCCTGACAAACAAACGGCACTTATTTGTTGGCAGGTATTAAAAGCTGCGATTGTTCATATTAGTGATTTTCAAAAAAATGAGGCAAACGGAGGCACTCCCTAATGGATAAGATGAAAATGGAAACACCCGACCTTACGGCGCGGAATGTGGAGAAAATCGAAAAACTGTTTCCGAATTGCGTGACCGAGGCTTTGGACGAGGAGCGGAGCACGAAAGATTGCAAGGTGTATAAGAAGGTCGTGAATTTCGAGCTGCTTCGGCAGATGCTTTCAGGCGAGGTCTTGGAAGGCGACGAAGCGTACGAGTTCACTTGGGTTGGCAAGAAGGCCGCAGTCGTCGAAGCGCACAAACCGATACGGAAAACGCTGCGCCCGTGCCCCGAGGAAAGCGTGAACTGGGACACGACGGAGAATCTCTATATCGAGGGAGATAATCTGGAAGTGTTGAAGCTGTTGCAGGAAAGCTATCTCGGCAAGGTGAAGATGATTTATATCGATATATTCACTCAGGGATTGATATAATTTAATTTTTCCAGACAAGCCGCATAAAGGAGGCTCGTTTTTCGAGCAAGGAAGCTCGCACCTTGCTATGACTGGGGTGGAGAGATTTTGGTCAGCCGTAATTTTATCAAAAGTTCTGGACAACTTTGTCATAAAATGTTGGCAGATGCTATACGAAAGGAAACAAATAGATGAGTTCACATGTAAAACAAGGCAATCATCCGATAGATCAGGATACACGGTCCCTGATTTCAAAACGCTACAAGAGGATAACGAGAGCAATTAATTCTGAGTTCTGGAATAGCGCCTCAGAAACCGCTCATAGTCGATATGTGGGATCATATGGCAGAGGAACTGCAATCACCACAAGTGATTTGGATGTGCTGATGGAACTGCCTGATTCAATGTTTCAAAAGTTTTCTGACAGAAGTGGAAACGGGCAGTCACAATTATTACAAGCTGTAAAGTCTGCTATTGAAGATACATACGCAACAACAGACATAAGCGGAGATGGTCAGGTCGTAGTTGTGAATTTTTCGGATGATATAAAATATGAGATTCTTCCCACATTCCGAAACCTTGATTGGTATGGAAATTGGGATGGTACTTATAAATATCCAGATACTCATATGGGTGGTAACTGGATGACAACGAACCCCATGGCAGAACAGGATGCCATGGATGAGAAGGATGATTATAATCATTCTAATGGACTTCTTAAGGATACTTGCAAACATATCAGATTTGTAAAATTGGAAAGTTTCAAGTCCTATCATCTATCTGGAATCTTGATTGATAGCTTCGTATATAAGGCGATAGGCTACTGGCATTGGTTGAGAGATGGCGAAGAAAAAAGCAGTGGTCATGCCAAATGCTATGAAGAGGTTCTTCTGGACTACTACAACAACTATTATCCGTATGCATCGCTTGTTACCCCTAAATTACGTGCTCCTGGTAGCGGTATGGAAGTAACAGGTGATGATTGGGATGTCCTTGGAAAAGTATTGAAAAAGATGGTATGAGATAATGGAAAACAAGAATAGGAAATTAAAGGATCAAATTATAGAAGCCGCAGGCAATGTTCAATACACATTCATAGCGCATTGGAATATCGTAAATCGGCTTAAGAATCAGTATTGGATTATCAAAATAGCGCAGATAGTTCTTACTGCGTTGGCAGCAGGCGGTTTCCTGACTTCTCTTATTTCCGGCGTTTCTCAGTTAAGCTGGCTCGGCGGACTAACATCTGCAATTGCGCTCGGAATTAATCTTTATATGTTGAATTTCAATCTGCCGGATAATATCAAGCAACATACAGAAGCAGCAAATGCACTATGGGAGGTAAGAGAAAGATATAAATCGTTGATTGTTGATTTTGATAGCATTGAAATAGATGTTGTAAGAGAAAGAAGAGATAAGCTTATACAAGCTGTAAGTGACATCAACAAGAGATATCCAGGGACAGATGAAAAGAGTTTTATAAAAGCGCAGAACGATATTGGAAAGTATGAGTTCACTGATGGCGAAGCTGCAAAGGTTCTGAATATCAAAGTTGGAAAAGAATGATTCCCCGTGGTCATCGAAGATCTATTATAGCGACACATTGACAATTGAACTATGATTCGAGATTATCAAATCCTGCCAGTCTTGGCAGGATTTCTTCTTTATATCTCTTGACCGTTTTTGAATGTGACCCGAATATCCTCCATGCTGTAAATCGTCACAAAATCCACCAGCGAGTGCCATGCCTCCGGCTCGAACTCTGTCAGCAGGGTGTTCCGCTTGGAAAGGTCAGCCAAGAACTGCTCAACGGTGGACCGGCGGATTCGCTTGTCGTCCATCTCGGCGCAGACGGCATCATGCTTGGCTTTGGTTTCGTCAAAACGCTTGACGAGTGACTCGTAGCGGCTTTGAAAATCTGTCTGGTCAATGGCAACACGAGCGTTTTCGTTGACGGCATCCCGTATCATGCCGGAAACCACTTCCATCTCCTGCCGGAGTTCCTTTTCCTCCGATTCCAAGCTGTCCGTGGAGAAGAGCATATCCTTGACTGCCTCGTAGTCTGCCCAAACGGCAGCTTTTTCGGCGATCAGCCGATTGACCGACCGAAGGAATGCCGCCTCGATGGTTTTATCGTCCACATGGGGAGTGGAGCATTTCTTTCCGTCGTATTTGTGGTTGCATTGCCAAATGACCCTGCGGTATTTGTCGTTGCTGTGCCATATTTTCGAGCCGTACCAAGAGCCGCACTCGCCGCATTTGATTTTCCCCGAAAAATCATGGACCCCGCTGTGGCGGTTCTGTCCTTTTCCCCGCCTTGCAAGTTCCCGTTGCACCATGTCGAAAACCTCCGGCTCGATAATGGCCTCATGGTTTCCCGTCACATAATATTGGGGGATTTCGCCCTCATTGACCTTCTTCTTTTTGGTGAGGAAGTCCAATGTGTAGGATTTTTGCAGGAGCGCATCGCCCTTGTACTTTTCGTTGCCGAGGATGCTCTTGACCGTGCTGGCACTCCATTTTTTCTTCTTTCCCGGTGTAGGAATTTGCTCCTTGGTTAGTTTTGTTGCTATGCCGTAAGGAGTCATGCCTTGAAGAAACATGGCGTAAATCCGCTTGACGGTAACCGCTTCATGGACGCGAATCTGCTCGGGGATGAAGTTCATAATGTGAACGTGCTGACGGTTATTGCCAGCGAAAGCTATGATTCCTTCGCGAAAGGCTTGCAGACGGAGCTTGCGGAAGCGATAGCGGACAGACCGCAAGCGGTGACGCCGGAACTATTTATCGGAAAGGTTGTCAAAGATACGCAGGGGAATGAACAGACCATCGACCGGGAAATGGCATCGGCGATTCATTACGATATGATTGTGAACGGCTATATTGACAAGAAAGGCGTTTTAACAGACAAGTATTATGCGGACAAAGCAAACGGCACAGTCGTGGTAGCCGAAGAAGCGGCGGATTGCACGGCGGATATTATCGCGATTCTTGATTCCATCTATGACCCGAAACGGTATCAACCAGAGAACACCCGAAGCAACAATGTGGAGCTGAAGGTGGACAAGGATAAGCTGGCGATGCCGGAATTCAAGGCGCTTTGGTCGCGAATCAACGCAAAGTCTGTCTATGTCGTGCATTTCGATACGCAGGAATTACTACGAAAGGCGGTCTCCGCGCTTAACGCAAAGCTTCATGTTTCCAAAGTGTTCTTCAAGGTGCAGACGGGAACGATGAAGGAGATTCGTTCCAAGGAAGATTTACAGGCAAACACCGCCTTTATAAAGGAAGGCCCCGACATTTACGACGGGAAAACGATTGCGAATCCCGGCGTCAACTATGACCTTGTTGGGAAATTGGTCGAAGAAACGGGACTGACGCGCAAGGACATCATCGCCATTTTGCGTGGGATTCGGCCCGACATATTCGGGCTTTTCAAAAACAATCCGGAGGAATTCATCTCGAAGACGGCAGCTCTGATCAATGACGAGAAGGCGACGGCAATCATCGAGCATATCACCTACGATGTTTTGGATGAACGGTATGACACCGAAATATTTACCGATCCGACAATCAAGGGAAAGCTCGACGTGAACGCTATCAAAACAGAGCGCCATCTGTACGACCATGTGGTCTATGATTCGACGGGGGAGCGCGACTTCGTCAGGGAATTGGACATCGACAAGCGAGTTGCAATCTATGTGAAGCTGCCCAGCGGTTTTTATATTGCCACGCCGGTGGGACGCTACAATCCCGACTGGGCGATTGCGTTTTACGAGGGAAAAGTTAAACACATTTATTTCATCGCGGAGACGAAAGGCTCGATGGATTCCATGCAGCTTCGTTTGATAGAAGAAGCGAAAATTCATTGCGCCCGCGAACATTTCAAAGCAATTTCCGGCGGAAATGTGACATACGATGTGGTGGACAGTTATCAAGCTCTTTTGGATAAGGTCATGAAATAATACAAAACAGCACAGAACCTCGACTAATCTAAAGTCGACTTTAGATTAGTCGAGGTTCTGTGTTTTGTAATCCTTGTTGCACTGATTCCGGTGCCGGAATGGAGTTTCGCCCATGATTTTTAACATTGGTCAATTCCGTCGACGGAGGATAGTTTCGCCTTATCTGCAAGAGATTCGTGATTGCGCTCCCCCCTCCGCTGTGATAGAATGTGAACAAAGAAAACATTGATTCATTTGCCGGGCGCCGGCCAAGGAATCAGTGCTT
>CAMVIO010000172.1 GCA_947167555.1 uncultured Selenomonadales bacterium | reverse complement strand
TTGAATAAATTGTGCAAAAATTTTCAGGTTATGTTCGTTTGTTTCACGTGAAACATTTTTTCGCTTTCCTGTGAAAATTCCTTCCACGAAAAAACCGCCGCGCAAATGCGCGGCGGCCTTGTTTTTCAGCAATCAGGCATTGCCGAACCATTTCTTGAAGATCTTGTCGTACTCGCCGTTGTCGCGAAGTTTTTTCAGCGCGGCGTCGATCTGTTTCTTCATTTCCGGTTTCTTCTTCGAGGAAGCGATGCCGTAATCCTCGGAAGTCAGCAGCTCCTCGAGACGGCGGACGTCGGTGACGCCGCTCTTCAGGATGTAATAGTCGTTGACCGGGCGATCGTTGACGACGGCGTCGACGCCGCCGGCCTTCAGCTCAAGGAACGTGTCGGCGGAGCTGTTGAACTCCTTGACCTCGGCGCCCTCAATCTTCTTTACCTCCATCGCACTGGTGGTGCCGATCTGAACGGCGACCTTCTTGCCCTTCAAGTCGGAGAACTTGTTGATGGACTTGTCGTCCTTCTTCACGATGATGGAAAGACCGGACTTGTAATACGGATCGGAGAAATCAACTTTCTTTTTGCGCTCGTCATTGATCGTCATGCCCGAAATGATGACGTCGAGGTTGCCCGCCTCCAGCGCCGGAATCAAGCCGTCGAAGTTGATGTTCTGGATTTCCGCCTTGTAGCCCATTTCCTTCGCAACGGCGCGAATCAGGTCCATATCGAAGCCCTGGTATTCCTTGCCGTTGACATCCTGGAACTCGAACGGAGCGAAGTCCGCGTTCGTTCCGATGCGAAGCACCTTTTCCGTCTTCGGGTCCGTCTTGGCGTCCTTCTTGTCACCGCCGCCGCAGCCGGCAGCCAGCGTCGCCAAGGCAAGCAGCGCAACGAGGCACAACGTCATAAATTTCTTCATGTTACCCATCCCTTTCCTCTTCTTTTGTATTTCCGATATAAACGTTTCATCAAAATTACAGCCCGGACAAGCCGGGCTGTTTGGCACACTTTCGGGTTCTTATCAAAAAACGTCAGGCACGTGCTCCGCCTTTGTCCGGCTGATTAGCGGCGATGCTTGCTGAAGCAGTCGCGGCAATAAACCGGGCGATCATCCTTCGGCTGGAACGGGACCTGCGTCTCCTGTCCGCAGTCCGCGCAGACCACCGTGAACATCTGGCGCTCTTCGCCGTTGTCACGGGTGCGGCGACGCTTGTCGCGGCAATCGCGGCAGCGAGCCGGCTCGTTCTCGAAGCCTTTCTCTGCATAAAACTCCTGCTCGCCTGCGCTGAAAATAAAATCCTTGCCGCAGTCCTTGCACTTCAACGTCTTGTCTTCAAAAGCCATGAAAAAAATCCCCTTACCTTTCGTCTTGCAAATCCCCGCTGTCAGTTCTTCCCGACAGCAGAAATCAAGCCATGATATCTACCGTCGCGCCAAGAGCGGGATCAAGGCTCGCCGAGATTCCTTCCATAAGCTCCATCACGTTTTCGCCGCTCGCTTCCATCGCCTCCTTGAGTATGGAAATCCCCAGCTGCTGCTGCGTCCTAGCCTCGGTCATACCGACGCTGAGCGCCGCGATGCTCATGCTCAAATCCAAACGACCTCACTCCCTTTCCCATAACGGGAACTATCGCAAAATAACCTATCCGTTTAGCTTGTCTAAATTTCCGTCCGCTTCGTTGTCGTCGGTCGCCGTAGCACCACTACGGCTCCCTCCTCCGCCTCGCGTACGAAAATTTATCCTGCGCTACCCGCACAGGTTATTTTCCTCCAGTTCCCTGCAACGATTTCCTGTATTATAACGAATCAGCAACAAAAGTGCAATAGTTTTCTCAAAATGATAACAAGGTGCATTACGGGCCGTGGAAAAATTTCCGCGCCTCGTTCTTCGGTTTCGGTCCGCCCGTGCAGTATTCCTTCCAAAGGTCGCGATACAGCGTCTCGACGTTCCGCATGTACCGCTTCGCGTCCATCAGCCGAGAGCCGCGCACGACTTCCCTAAGCCCGCCGTGGAATTTCACGAGGATCTGCATGGAACCGGCAATCCGCGCCGCCTTTCTGACATATTCCAGCCCGTTGGCGGCTACAAGCTCCGGCAGCCCCGCGTTTTCCAGGATGCTGGCGCCCATGCGGGCGGCGTGGGTCTTCCCTTTCAGCGAGATCACGGGAACGCCCATCACAAGCGCTTCGCAGGTTGTAAGTCCGCCGGTGAACGGCGTCGTGTCCAGCGCGATGTCGACGTCACGGTATTGCTCCAGATAGTCGGGACTGTACGGGCGGAATTCCACCCGCTCCATGTCGATGCCGACCCCAGTGAGCCGTGCCGTAGCTTCTTCCTCGCCGTCGGGCACCGAAGCGATTTTCCCCTTGATGACGAGCTTGGAACGGGGCACCGCTTCCAGCACGGAACGCCAAAGCACCAGCGTCTCGCGGCTCACCTTCGCGAAATTGTTGAAACTGCCGAAGGTCACAAATCCGTTGGTTTGCGCCGGCGGCTCGACGCCCGGCTCCGGCAGCGAGCGCAAGATGGTCGGGTCATAGCAAAGATGGCAATCCTGAAGCCGCGCCAGACGCTCGGAGAACTCCGGCGACGGACGGTCAGGCGGCGAGCAGTAACCGTCGGTCAGAAAATAATCGACCTCCCGAAGGCCCGTGGAGCCGACGTCGCCGATACCCGTGACCTGGATCGGAGCGGGACGATAGGCGAGAATCGGAACGCTCGACCCCTGCGAATGCCCGGAAAAATCCATGAGGATATCCACATGATCTCGATAAATGCGGCGGGCCGCCTCCAGCGGCGGCAGTTCATGCAAATCGCGCCAGTTGACCGCGCTCCGCTTGAACCGCTGGGTGATATTATCCGACGCACCGGTCATATAGCAAAAAACGTTGAAGTCGAGCTTCGCGAAATTGCGAACAAAGGGAGACAGGAAATTTGCGACAGCGTGCTCGCGGAAATCGGGCGATATGTAGCCGATCCGCATTTTCCTGTCCGGCACAGACGAGGGGCGCGTATGCGGCATCGTGACCTTCGCGCCGAAAAAGCTGTTGATCCCCTCGCGGCGCGCGCGGTCCGTCTGCCCCTCCTCGCGGTAATTCAAAAGGAACAGCGCCTTGCTGTAAAGCTCCTCCTTCGCCTGCGGGTCGCGGACAATCCCCACCAGCTCAAAAAGATATTCCGCCGCTTCGTCAGGCCGCGCCAGCAGATAACAGGCGTCCGTCAGCATCCGCCCGGCACGCTCCAGGATCGCAAGGTCGTAATCCGCGATCTCGCCCACGCGCGACTGCCCGACGGTCCAAAGCCGTTTCAGCACGCTGATGGCCTGCCGCATCTCGAAGCGCAGCGCGTGAATCTCCCCCGCCACCAAAAGCAACCGGAAATGCCCCGGCGCGGCGTCCCAAAGACGGCGCACGACGCCCTCCGCCGTCTCCTCCTCGCCGAGATACAGCGACGCCTGCGCGAAAAGCGCCTGCCCGTCTATATCGTCAAGGTCGTGGGCGAGAATCTCCCGCGCACAGGCGCGCATCCCTTTATAATCTCCGTCGCGGCAAAAGCGCGCAGCCGTCTCCAGCCATTCTTCCTTGCCCACCGGCTTCGTCGATTCCATCTCTCCGTCCATATCTTCCTCCGCAGTGATTGCGCTCTTTTTTTCCCAAATATATATAAAAATTTCTCCACGCACAACAAAAATCCTCTTTCCTTATAAAAGTTTTCCAGGAAAGCAAAGCAGGAAACAAAAAGTTTTTCGCGAATAGGAGAAAATATATTCATATAAGGAAGTCGAAAAATGGAAAATAAACTGCTGCAAAGCAAAACATATCTTTACGCGACGGCGTTCTTCTCCGGCATGTCCGTCATGGCCGTCGAGATCGGCGCGAGCCGCCTTTTGGCTCCTTATTTCAGCGCGTCGCAAATCGTCTGGACCATCATCATCGGCGTCATCATGATCGCCCTGGCCCTTGGCAACGTCTGGGGCGGCCGCCTCGCCGACCGCGACCCGGACCCGGCGCGTCTCTATCGCCGCCTGATTTTCGCCGCGCTTTGGATCGCCGCGATTCCCGTGCTGGGAAAATATGTGATCGCGCTGATTTCCGGTCTTCTGATCGTCGCTGTCGAGACGAATCTGCTCGTAGCGGCGGCCTTCCTGTCCTGCCTTGCGATTTTCGTCGTCCCGCTGCTTCTGCTCGGCACAGTCACGCCGTCCCTGGTCAAATACGCAACGGACAGTCTTGACGAGAACGGGCGCGTCGTCGGCAATCTTGGCGCGTTCAATACGGCGGGCAGCATCATCGGCACGTTCCTGCCCACCTTCGTGACGATTCCTGCGGCGGGTACGGCGGCGACATTCCTGATTTTCGCAGGCGTGCTTTTGATATTGGGGCTTGTTTATTTTTTCAGCGCAGGCGTCGGGAAACGACTTCGCATGCTTTCGCTGCTCGCGTTCCTGCTCTGCGCGCCGCTCGGCGCGAACAGCAGCCCCGCCTTTTTGGAGACGGCCCTGGCTTACGAAGGCGAATCGGTCTACAACTATTTGCAGGTCAAGGACGATGAGAAAACAACGATCTTCTCGACCAGCGTGATGTTCAGCGTCCAGTCGAAACGCGTCAAGGACGGCTCGCTGACCGGCATGTACTTCGACTACGCGCTGGCGGCCCCGACGCTGACAAACGGCGGAAACATCCTGATCCTCGGCATGGGCACGGGCACCTTCGCCGAGCAGTGCCGCCGATATTTCCCGTCATCGAACGCCCTCGGCGTCGAGATCGATGAAAAAATCATCACGTTGTCGCGGAAATATTTCGAGCTGCCCGAGGAAATCCCCGTCGTCGCTTACGACGGCCGCGCCTATCTGCAAATGGACAAGAACCTCTACGACGTGATCATGGTGGACGCGTTCCGCGACATCACGATCCCGTTCCAGATGAGCTCGGTGGAATTTTTCCGGCTCGTGGACC
>CAMVIO010000171.1 GCA_947167555.1 uncultured Selenomonadales bacterium | reverse complement strand
TGCTGTTCCTCGTCATCGGCGGCGTCAATACGCTGAACGGCACCGTCCTTTCGTGGCTCTACGGTTTCGCCGTGCCGGACGCGAATATCGCCTTCAACCTCGGCTATATCACGTCGAATATCATCGCCTACTGGCTGAACAGCACCTTCGTGTTCCCGGAGCCGCTGTCCTGGAACCGTCTCGTCCGCTTCGCCATATCATATATCCCGAACTACATCATCCAAAATATCATCGTCGTCATCTTCTACAACTGGCTGGGCTTCCCACCTGTGGTCAGCTACCTGATCGCAGCAGCCCTCGGCGTGCCGGTCACATTCCTCTGCGTAAAGATTTTCGCGTTTGGAAGAAAATAAAAAATGCGCCCCTTCGCGGAGCGCATTTTTTATTTCTATTGTTTCATATACCACTGGATCAGCGTCTGTGTGCCGCATTCCTCCATGCCCCGCGCGGAAAGCTGATCGTAGAGGCGTTTCGCGAGCTGTAGGCCCGGCATTTCAAGGTGCATTTCTTCAGCGCATTCAAGGGCGATCTTCATGTCCTTGATGATGTGCTTGATGAAAAAGCCCGGCGCGGTATCGCCGCGAACCATGCGAGGCGCGAGATTCGACAGCGTCCATGAGGCCGCCGCGCCGCCGGAGATCGTCTCGATGACCTCGGTAACGTCGAGTCCCGCTTTCTTCGCGAAGGCCACCGCTTCCGCGACGCCGACCATGCCCGACGCGATAGCGATCTGGTTGACCATCTTCGTGTACTGGCCGGAGCCCGCCTCGCCGAAGTAACGGATCGTGCGGCCCATCAGCTCGAAGATCGGCTTCAATTCATTGAAAGCCTGCCGCTCGCCTCCGACCATGATTACGAGCTGGCCGTTCCTCGCGCCGATGTCGCCGCCGGAGACGGGCGCGTCCAGCGCGGCAATGCCTTTCGCTTTCGCTTCTTTGAAAATGCGTTTCGCGAGAATCGGGCTGCTGGTAGTCATATCGACGACGTAACCGCCCTTTTTCGTTTCGAGGATCCCGTTGGGCCCGAGATAGACGTCCTCGACGTCCTTCGGATAGCCGACGATGGTAATCACGACCTCCGAGGACGCCGCGACCTCGGCCGGCGTTTCCGCCCATTTCGCGCCTTTCGCGAGGAGCAGTTCCGCCTTTTCCTTCGTGCGGTTGAACACAGTCAATTCATAACCGCCGCCCAAAAGAAGCGAGGCCATGCTCGCCCCCATCACGCCAAGACCGATGAACCCGATACGTTTGATGGCCATACTACTTTCCTCCTTACCTTCTCCTCAAAGCCTTCGGCGGAGCCAGCACCTCCGACCAGATCACCGCGCTCCTGAGCCCGTCGGACGAAAACCGCCTTGCGTCCAACGCCGCCGTCTGTATCTCACGCGTCTGATGCTCACGTTTCAGACGCTCTTCTTCCATCTTCTGCTCCCGTTCCTGCTTTTCCGCCAAATGGCGTTCATAGCTCTCCCGGCGCAAAGCGTCTAAATCCTCTTCGACTTCCTGCGCCTCTTGCTCCTCCGTCCGCGCATCTTTCGGCGCGCCTTTCAACGTCGGAATCTTGAAGCCGAGGTCTTTCGGCTGTTCCGTCGGCGCTTTCGGCACCGGCATCGGCACCGGACTACGCTTATTTTCATTTCTCGAGGAGATGATCCGAAACAGGATAAAACCGCCTACCACAAGGAAAAACGGCAGATCCTCGGCAAATCCCGGATCCTCTGCCAAACTGGAAAGCAAATTGAGCAGGATGACCCCGACGAAGAAATAGACAATAGGCCGGGGAAAGCCCCCTTTGCCCGCCATTTTATTTCACCACGGGGGCGGTCGGCTTCGAGCCCGCGCCCGACTGGCCGATGGCGTCACGCATATTCGTGTCGGCCTGCACGTTCTTCAGGTTGAAATAATCCATCACGCCCATGTTGCCGCTGCGAAGTGCGTCCGCCATCGCGTGCGGCACTTCGGCCTGCGCTTCGACGACCTTCGCTTCCATTTCCTGCGTATAGGCTTTCATTTCCTGTTCCTTCGCGACGGCCATCGCGCGGCGCTCCTCGGCCTTCGCCTGGGCGATCCGCTTGTCCGCCTCGGCCTGGTCGGTCATCAGCTCCGCGCCGATGTTGCGCCCGACGTCCACGTCGGCAATGTCGATGGAAAGGATCTCGAAGGCCGTTCCCGCGTCGAGGCCCTTGTCCAGTACCGTCTTGGAGATCTCGTCCGGGCTTTCCAGCACGTCGGTGTGCATTTCCGCCGAGCCCACCGTGGTGACGATGCCCTCGCCGACACGGGCGATGATTGTCGGCTCGCCCGCGCCGCCCACGAGGCGGTCAATATTCGCGCGCACCGTGACACGAGCCTTGATGCGAAGCTCGATGCCGTTCTTCGCCACCGCCGACACCACCGGCGTCTCGATGACCTTCGGATTGACGCTCATCTGCACCGCTTCCAGCACGTCGCGGCCCGCCAGGTCGATGGCCGCCGAACGCTCGAAGGGCAGAGGGATCGAAGCGCGGTGCGCGGCAATCAGCGCGTCCACTACGCGGTCCACGTTGCCGCCCGCAAGATAATGAGCCTCAAGCTGGCTCGCCGAAACGTCCAGTCCCGCTTTGTTCGCCTTGATCAGCGGCAGGACGATCTTGCTCGGCACGACGCGGCGCAGCCGCATTCCGACCAACGCGAAAATGCCGACGTTGACGTTCGCGGCAATCGCGGACACCCAAAGCCCGATCGGCACGAAATTCAAGAATATCATCACCGCGATGATGACGAGCACCAGCATGAAACCCGAACCTAAAAGCAATTCCAAAACAATCTCCTCCTAAACTTACTCCTGTTATCCCGCCGCGCGCACCACGACGCGGCTGCCGTTAACGGAAACGACGACGATTGGCGTCCCTTTTCCGATAAACGCACCTTCCGAGACCACGTCCACCGGCTGCCCTGCAATGAGAGCGCGCCCCGACGGACGAAGCTCCGTCTCCGTATACCCCGCGCAGCCTACCAGATCCGCCTTTGTCTCGGCGCTGACATAGCCGCTCTCAGTCGTCGTGCTGTCATGCAGCACCAGCTTCCTCCAAAGCCTTGACGACGGCAGCCGCTTAACGATAATCACAAAGACCAGCACGGCGATGACCAATGCAGCGACAAGCGCGCCCACGGCGTCCATCGTGCCGCCCAGGGCGAAAATGACGCTGTACAGCATCGCAGCGACGCCAAGTCCCGCCAGCAGTCCCACCGTCGGCGCGAGCATCTCGACGACGATACAGAGCACGCCTCCGAGGAATATGCCAATCTGCACCATCGACACAAGCCCCTGCACATAGCGGCTGCCGAAGAAAACCCCCGCCGCCACGAGCCCGAGCATAGCCCCGACGCCGAGACCGCCCGTCTTGAACTCGACCATCAGACCGAGGAACAAAATCGAGAGCAAAAGCACCTGCAAAATCATCGAAGCGCTTTCCTCCATCCGATGCGCCTCCTTTCCTATCGGTCCTTTTTCCGCCTGTCGTCGTTAAATGCCTCTCGACGTAGATCTCTACTACGACTTCGAAGCATTTGCCTAGGCAGGCGAAAAAATCCCACGATATGCTTTTTTCATTATGATAGTATTCTCCATCGACGTGAAAAATCCCTGCAATGCAAAAACGACAAAAAAAGCCCTTCGGAAACCCGAAAGGCATGTGCTTTCTATGGTGCCGAAGGCCGGACTTGAACCGGCACGTAGTTGCCTACGGCAGATTTTGAGTCTGCTGCGTCTGCCATTCCGCCACTCCGGCGCACCGTTAACAGTAGAAAGTATATCTTTACAGAGGTTGATTGTCAAGGATTTTCTTAGGCCACTTTTTCACGGCGATTAACGGAAAACCGTACCGACGGGCGAATCGGCAAATGATTCAGTTCAATAATTTCCGGCGCGGCTGTCCTGACCCGCTGCATCAAATCATCCAGGGACTTCGCTTCAAGTACCAATCCGTCAATGTCGTCGCTTGTAGCAATCCATACTTTTGCCTCATCGTCCCACTCAAAATTCACTACATATTCCAAACCGCTGTCATCTTTGATTTTTCGGGAGTCCATGCTACTCTCTCCTTTCGTACAGCGCACTATCTCTTGTTTCATTATATTCCACGAAAACCGAAAGTCAAGCGAAACACCATGACATTGTTTATTCGCGCAAACCATGCTATGATAGCGGAAAATCACGAAAGGATACCTTATATGAAAGCTTCCGCAACCTTTCCCCTCGATAAAATCGCAAAGCCGCTTTTCAAATGGTTCCGCGCACGGGCGCGCTCGCTACCCTGGCGGGACGATCCGCGGCCTTACTATGTCTGGGTGTCGGAAATCATGCTCCAGCAGACGCGGGTCACGGCGGTCCTGCCCTATTTCTCCCGGTTCATCACCGCGCTGCCGGACATCCGCGCCCTTGCCGCCGTCGACGACGACGCGCTGATGAAGCTCTGGGAAGGGCTCGGATATTACAGCCGCGCACGGAACCTGAAAAAAGCCGCGATACAGGTCGTGGAAAAGCACGGCGGAAAAATCCCGCGCGATTTTGACGCGCTCTTGTCGCTGCCCGGCGTCGGACGATACACGGCGGGCGCGATCGCGTCCATCGCTTTCGGTCAACGCACCCCCGCCGTGGACGGTAACGTACTCCGCGTCGTTTCGCGGCTGACTGCGTCCCGCAAGGACATCTTGCGCGACGCGACGAAACGCGCGGTGGAAAACGCGCTGGCGGAGATCATGCCGAAGGACGCGGGACTGTTCAACCAGGCGATGATGGAGCTCGGCGCGCTTGTCTGCCTGCCACGCGCCGCCCATTGCGAGGAATGTCCGCTGGCTTCGCTTTGCCGCGCCCACGCCGAGGGACTGGAAAGCGAGCTTCCCGTCAAGGCGGCAAAAAGAGAACGCCGCATCGAGCCGCGCACGGTTCTTTTGATCGAGCAAAACGGGCAATT